>PMXH01000217.1 GCA_003165855.1 Acidobacteriaceae bacterium
GAGTTTGACCTCGGTCATAACTGGGGCAGCGGCAATTATGAAACTACGGGATCTGTGGGTCCGCGCTTCATCTGGCGCACTGAGGGTGCGAACTACTTCTTGCACACCCTGATCAGTCTGAACCGGGTGGCGGTGAGCGGCCTCAACGCAGGGAACGGAGTGGGAGCTATCCTGGGCGGCGGCATGGATCTGCCGATTAAGAAGTGGCTCGCATTCCGCCTGTTTGAAGCTGACTACGTCTGGGCTCGGCACAACTATGCCGGTTTTGCCTCTTCAGACTTTCCCACCTTAGAGCGTCCCTCTTTCGAGGGAGTTCGGCTGCGCACCGGCCTCGTTTTCAGTTGGGGTGGCGCGCCCGCGCTAGTACCGGCGGCGGCTTGCTCGGTGCAGCCGACCGAAGTCCTGGTGGGTGAACCCATCACGGCGACGGTGACCGCCAGCAATTTCAATCCCAAGCACACGGTTACATACACCTGGAGCGGCAACGGAGGTCAGATTACCGGGAAGGACACGACCGCCCAGATCGACACCACCAACGCGGCTCCCGGCAGCTACACCGTTACCGCCCATGTGACCGACCCGAAAGCGAAGAGCAATAACGAAGCGAGCTGCTCGGCGAACTACACGGTAAAGGCGTTGCCGCCGAAGAACCCGCCCACAGTGTCTCTCTCCGCCAGCCCGTCGACCGTGCAGGCTGGTGGGACCTCGAACCTGTCAGCCAGCTGCACCAGTCCGGATAGTGTTCCCGTCTCGGTCGGCGGTTGGACCGCCAGCGCTGGAACCGTATCGGGCAGCGGCAGTTCGGCTACGCTGAACACCACCGGCACAGCGCCGGGTCCAATCACCGTCGGCGCTACCTGCACCGATTCGCGCGGTCTGACCGGCCAAGGCACGACGCAAGTGACGGTCGAGAATCCTCCTCCGCCGCCACCGAAGGCAGCCAAGCTGAGCCAGTGCGACTTCCCCAACGAGAAGAAGCCCTGGCGCGTCGATAACACCTGCAAGGCCATCTTGGATGACGTAGCCAAGAACCTGCAGCAGAACCCCGACAACAAGCTGGTCATCGTCGGCAACGCCGAGCCAACAGAGAAACGCAAGAATCTGGCGGGAGAACGTGCCGTCAATTCCAAGTTCTATCTGGCGCATGGCGAGGCCCAGCAGCAAATTGACCCCAGCCGCATCGAAGTGCGCACCGGCAGCGGTGGCACCAAGACGGCCGAGTATTGGATTGTGCCTCCGGGCGCGACCTTCGACTCGACCGGTACTCAATCCGTGGATGAATCCAAAGTGCCAAATGTTCCGGATCATCCTAAGCCGGGGGCTAAGAAGAAGGCTGCCATGAAAACGAACTGATTTCGGCAGCGGAGTCAAAGGGCCGGTCGGCGATGTCGACCGGCCCGTTTTTTGTCGTGTCCTTCAGTAACTTGCTGTGGCTGGGTTACCCTGTCAGTCTGGGTGCGCATCCAACTTTCTCCGCTTGGGGACGAGACATTTATGAAATCTGCTTGGCTTAAGTTGCTGATGATGTTGATGTTAGCTTCGACGGCTGCGTTTGCGGCGGGAAATCGTCAATGGACGGTTCTGGGTCCGGATGGAGGCGACGTCCGCAGCTTGGCTTATGATCCGCACAATCCAAGTCGCGTTTTCCTGGGTACCAGCACAGGCGTGATTTTTGTCTCTGAGGATGGCGGCCATAACTGGTCGAGATTTGCCAAACTCGGCGCCGGCGACGATTACGTTCTCGATCACATTGCCATCGATCCGCAAAGCTCCAAGACCATATATGTTTCCGCCTGGAGCGTGCAGGATCAGAGTGCTGGTGATATTTTCCGCACTCACAATGGCGGCAAAGATTGGGAAGCTCTGCCGGCTATGCATGGCAAGTCGGTGCGCGCCATGGCGCTTTCGGCTTCCGACACCAAGGTTGTGGTTGCCGGCGCACTCGATGGCGCTTACCGCAGCACTGACGGAGGCGACACTTGGCGGCGGATTTCCCCCAATGACGGTATCGTCAAGAACATCGAATCCATCGCGGTTGACCCCAAAGATTCCAACGTGATCTATGCCGGTACCTGGCACCTTGCATGGAAGACCAGCGACGGCGCCACCTGGCAGCACATCAACAAGGGCATGATCGACGATTCCGACGTCTTCTCGATCATCGTCAGCTCCGCCAATCCTTCGGAAGTCTTCGCCAGCGCCTGCTCGGGCATCTATAAGAGCGTCAGCGGCGGCGACCTGTTCGAAAAGATCAAGGGCATTCCATTCACCGCTCGGCGTACCCGCGTGCTCAAACAGGATCCCAGCAATCCCGCCATCGTCTATGCCGGAACCACCGAGGGTTTGTGGAAGACCGTCGACGAAGGTAAGAACTGGAAGCGCATGACCAATCCTGAAGTCGTGGTCAATGATGTGCTCATCGATCCGCGTAACTCGCAACGCGTGCTGCTCGCGACCGACCGCAGCGGCGTGCTGGCCAGCGACGACTCCGCCGCCACCTTCACCACTTCCAACCATGGATATACCCATCGTTACGTTAGCGCCATCCTCGCCGACAGCTCGGAACCCAGCACGCTTTACATCGGCGTGGTGAACGACCGCGAATTCGGCGGCGTGTTCTCCACTCACGATGCCGGGCAGAGCTGGCAGCAGAAAAGCTCAGGCTTGGACGGGCGGGATGTCTTCACCCTGAAGCAGGCCAGCAACGGCAGCTTGATCGCTGGAACCAATCGTGGCGTGTTTGAACTCGTCAAAGGCAGCGCGGCTTGGCAGCCAATCAATAACATTGAATTACAGAAGACAGTGTCGCGAACCGTGAAGCTAAAGAGCGGCAAGACGAAGGTTGTCTCTTCCACAACCAGTACCCACGCTGTGCTGGAAGGCCGCGTCAATGATGCCGACCTCGGACCGAGCCGCTGGTTTGCGGCGACTTCCGCCGGACTGTTCACCAGCAAGGATCAAGGCAAGGTCTGGATGGGCGGCCCTGTCGCCGGCGAGAAAGACTTCGTTTCGGTGCAGGCTCAGGGCGACCTGGTGGTGGCTGCAACCCGCTCCAGCGTCCTGGTTTCTCAGGATGCCGGGACGGCCTGGCAGCCTGCCGCGCTGGCGTCGTATCCCATCAACATTCGCAGCGTAACCGTCGCGCCCGAGGGCCTGATCTTCGTGGCGACTCGCGAAGGCGCTTTCCGCAGCGTGGATTCCGGTCAGAACTGGAAGCACGTCGTGGCTGGCTTGCCCGATAAGGACATCACCTCCGTGGCCTATGACGGTAGCCGTAAACGTCTGCTCGCGACCAGCGGCCAGACCGGCGTCGTGTTCGAGAGCACCGATGGCGGCAGCACCTGGCAGCGTGGACCGGATTCCGGTTTCCCGTTGCGCCGCATCAGTGTGGTGCACGGGCACTATGTCGCGGCAACGCCCTTCGACGGTGTAATCGCTCAGCCGGATAACGAACCGCAGAGCGCCAACGCCGGCGGTGGATCCAAATAGTTTTCCCCTCGATCGAAACAAACTTCGCGGAGAGCGCCGACGCTCTCCGCGATTTGCTTTTACAGCAGGAAGGACTGGCCCCGGTTCTGTGAACATCCCGACCGCGAACAGGCAACTTCTACACGGCCGAATGTCCACGAGTTCGTATGTGCTTGATTCGCCTAGCTCTGATCTGGTACTTCATTTGCCACTTACTTATTCCCAGAAAATCGGGCGACCATGCATACGATGGCCACACTTCGAAGCAGCATAGGGCTCGGGTCTGCCTGGGTCCTGCTTTGTCTTGCGATGGGCCTCGTCCAGGGATGCGGTCGTCCCAACGCTTTCCATCGCACCCAGACGGGCGCAAGTTCGCCATCGAGTGATAGCGATCAAAGGCTCCCATTCCATCAGAATCCCGATCGCGCGTCGGAAACCGACGCCGCACGACCTGCGATTCCGCCTGATCAGCAGCGGGACAGCGGTACGCCCTTTCGCTCACCCGTGCGCGGCCGCAGCCTTCCGGCCGGGATACTTATCACTGTACGAATGGAGAGTTCACTTTCTACCGTACACGTGAGTGCGGGCGACCCATTCACGGCTTCGGTCGCCGGACCTCTCACGATTGATGGAGATACGCTCGTCGAACGTGGCACTCCGGTCAGCGGACGAGTCGAGTCTGCCGAAGGCCCCACGGATCGTCCCGGCCTCAGTCCCGATCCGGGATACGTGCGCCTGACCTTGAGCACAATCACCGTCGATGGCAGGCCGCTCGTGGTTCAGACCTCCAGCCTGTTTGCCCGGGGAACATTCCGGTCGAGCGCGCGCGGCGAGGCCCGGCTCGCCGACCCTAAATCCGATGCATGTTCGAGCGGCTTTTGCGTCCAGAAAGGACGCCGTCTCACTTTCCGCCTCACCGCTCCCGTCACCCTCACCGATCACAACTCAGTCGCCAAACGTGAATTTCCCAGTCCCGCCAAAGAATAACTTGCCGTCTTCCTCCCTGGATCTCCCCAGATCAAGTCCTTTCCGATGCTTATTATTTGTCCCTATGTTTAACAATCCAAAACTCTTATTGCGTTTTCCACAGAATTGTTCCGGACCTGAGTGACGTCTGCCCTTCGCAGTGTCACTTTGGGCCTCCTATAGTGGGACTCGTAGTGAGGGAAGAGAAGAGTGTGAGGGCGAGATAGCAGAGCGGATTGTCGGTACCGTCGATCCACGCACGTACCGTTTCGGGAACACCGAGGTATCAGACAGCCCATCTCGTTGTTCCTTTCGGGACTCCTCCCACGGCAAAGTATCAGCATGAGCACCGCAACTCCATTTCCGTTTTCAGAGCATTCGGGAGCTGGGAACCGAAGGGTGGATTTCCGTTCCTTCTTCGAACACGCTCCCGTCGCCGCAGCTCGCTGCGACTCGCAAGGAGTGATTGTCGAGATGAATCCCGCCTTCGAGCAAGCGCTGCGGCCCCACCTGAATGGCAAGCGCTCGTTGCGGCTCCACGATTTGATCCCTCCGCAAGACCACGGCACCATCGAGCCGCTGGTGCGGGATCTGCTGGAGGCGTCGCGCGATAGCATCCGCCTCCAGGGAAAAAACGCAATGCACGGACTGGCCACCACCAACTGGACAGTATGGCGTCTGCCCTGCTCCCCCGGCGAGCCAACCCACGCTTTGCTTATCGCCGAGCCCAACGGCGGCACTGCTCCCGCCGAGGACAACTTGATCCAATCTCAGCGATGGGAAGCGGTCGGCCGCCTGGCGGGAGGTGTGGTGCATGACTTCAACAACCTGCTGACCGGCGTCATGCTTTATTGCGATCTGCTGCTCTCCTCGCTGGATCCCCGGGACCGCAGGCGCAGGTATGCCGACGAGATTCGCGCCGCCATCGTGCAGGCCAGCGGACTGGTGCAGCAGTTACTCGTCTTCGCCCGGCCGCAAGCCGCACAGGCTCGCGCCCTCTGCCTCAACCAAATTGCCGCAGCCATGCAGGATCTGCTCACCCGCCTCATCGGCGAGAACATCGTGCTCGAGCTGCATCTCGATCCAAACTTGGGTCTGGTCAAGATCGACCAGGCACAAGCCCAGCAGATCTTCCTCAATCTTGTGCTCAACGCCCGCGACGCCTTGCCCGCCGGCGGTCGCATCATAGTCGAGACCCGCAACTGCGAGTTTCAGACCGTTACCGGACCGATGCCGGCGCAGCGCGGAGCCGTCGCCTTTCCTTGCGTCCTCCTGATGGTCAGCGACAACGGTCGCGGCATGGACGCGAAAACCCGCCAACGTCTCTTCGAACCTTTTTTTACCACCAAGAGCTCCGGCAAAGGTACCGGCCTGGGATTGACCACCGTCCGCAGCATCGTCACCACCAATCGCGGACTGATCCACCTCGAAAGCGAACCAGGCTGCGGAACGCGTGTCATGGTCTTGCTCCCCCGCGCATCCCAGCACACCGATCCAGAGTTTCTGGATACAGCCAGTCCGCATTCGGAACCCTCGCCAACACCGTTTCAGGAACTCAAGAAGGAATCACTCTTATGACGTCAGCCGCTGTAGCTCCCGCTCTCCCTACTCAACAGATTCTGGCCGCCAACTTTCTGAACCTCCTCATCGTCGACGACGAGCGATCGATCCGCGACGCATGCCGCGAGGTCGCCTTGTCCCTCGGTTTCATGGCCCACGTGGCCGATTCCGCCGAGCACGCCTATCGCCTGTTGCAATCTCAAACCATCGACGCCATTCTGCTCGATCTGCGACTGCCTGGGGCTGGCGGCTTGGAGGCCCTCCGCCGCATCAAGGCCCAGCATCCCGATGCTCTCGTCATCGTGGTGACCGGCTACGGCACCGTGCAATCGGCGGTGCAGGCTATGAAGAACGGCGCTTACGAATACGTCACCAAGCCCTTCAGCGCCGACGAACTCAGGCTTTTGTTGGAGCGCGTGTCCAACCATCTCAAACGCAAAACTGAAAACCGCATGCTGCGCGAGAAGCTCAAGTCTAAGCAAGGTTACGGAGGCCTTGTCGGTCGCGCTCCCGAGATGGAAAAGCTCTACCGCATCATTGCTAAGGCCGCCAACAGTTCCCACCCTGTGCTGGTTCTCGGAGAGAGCGGCACCGGCAAGGAAATGGTCGCCCGTTCCATCCATTACTCTGGACCATTCCGCGACAAGCCGTTCATTCCCGTCGACTGCGGCTCGCTCGTGCCCACGCTGATTGAAAGCGAACTGTTCGGCTACGTCCGAGGCGCCTTCACCGGCGCCAATCAAGCCAAGGACGGGCTGCTGGCCATCGCCGACGGCGGAACCGTATTCCTCGACGAAGTTGGTGAGCTTCCTGTCGACCTCCAGTCCAAACTTCTGCGCGCCATTCAGGAGAAGGAGATTCGCCCCGTGGGCAGCACCCGACGCATTCCCATCAATGTCCGCATCCTGGCCGCCACGAACCGCGACCTGGAGCAGGCGGTCACCGAAGGCGCTTTCCGCCGTGACCTCTATTTCCGCCTCAACGTTCTCAGTCTGCGCATTCCGCCCCTGCGCGAACGGCGAGAGGATATCCCTCTGCTCATCGCCCATTTCATGGAGCGCACCTCCCGCGCCTCGGGACTGGAAAAAACGCTTACCGACGACGCCGTCAAAGCCATGCTGGCCTATGACTGGCCGGGCAACGTTCGCGAACTGGAAAACTGTTTGGAGCGTACCTGCGCCTTTACCAGCGGACCCCTGATTCATGTGTCCGACTTGCCTGCCGCCATTGCCGGCGCACACGTCGCGGCCCCCGCCAACGGCAATGGACACAGCCAGAGCCGGATCGTCCCTATGGCGGAACTGGAAAGGCAGACCATCCTGAGCGCCATCGCGGAACTCAACGGCGACAAGTTGCAGGCCGCCCGCCTGCTCGGCATCGGCAAGACAACTCTATACCGCAAGCTCAAGGATTACGCGGCGCAGGTCTAAAAGGCAAAAGGCAGTTCTCAGTTCCCAGTCTGACCCAAGATGGTCTTACTGAGAACTTAGAACTGGGAACTGCCGTGGGAACTCAGAACTGCTTCGCCGTTCCGCAACGGGAAAAACGTCTCCAGCATCTCTTGATAAACCTCGTCTTTTCAATGCCTGCAGTTTTGGTGCCTTGCGTGCTATGGCAAGAGCATGATTCTACTCATAACACCATCAGCGCGCGGCCAAGAGTGCGCCGCCAGCCTGAAAGCCGACACCGGTAGCGAAACCCACTGGGCTGAAAACCTGCAGCAAGCCATGGCTCGGCTTCGGGAACAGTCCTACTCCGCAGTCGTCCTCGATCAATTTCTTCTAGAGAACGAGCCCGCCGAAAGCGACCAGGTGCTCGAGCATCTGGGTACAGCCTTTCCCGTCTACCTCAATTTTGCGGTCAGTGGCATGGAGCGCCTGTTGCGCGAAGTTCGCTCCGCGCTGCACCGCCGCAAGCGTGAGGAAACTCAAGCCCGCCGTTCGGTCGAACAGCAGATTCGCAGCGAGATGTGCGAGTCGCTTACTGCCATGCTGCTCTCCTGCGAACTCGCCATGTCGGTGCCCGAGGTCCCAGCTCCCGCCGCGGAGAAAATTCGCCTCATCGACAATCTCGCCCGTGACATGCGTCTGAGGCTGGGCGCGAACTGACCCACATTTTTCTACGGATGCCAGCGCGATTTCCCCGGCCACGCAGGCATGTCTCGGACCGGCAGACCGGCAGCCAAGTCTCTGCCACCCCTCCATCAAAGTCTTAAGATCAGAGTCTTATAGCCTCGAAATAATTCTTCGACACCCCGCCCCATCCGCACTAGAATAGGCGAGCGCGACACGCCGGACCCGGCATCCCCGGCGTCCCGCACACTCCCGGAGGCTCTGTGCACGTCCTCGTCACCGCCGATACCATGTCCGGCTCCTGGACCTACACCCGCGAACTGGTCACAGGCCTGGTCACCCGCGGCGTCCGAGTCACGCTGGTCAGCTTCGGCGAGATTCCCCTGCCCGAGCGAACTTCCTGGATGGATCTTCTCCACGGCCTCGAGTATCGGCCCACCGCTTTCCACCTGGAGTGGATGCATGAAGCGCCGCAAGACCTTTCCGAATCCTCCGAGTTCCTCGCCAGCCTGGTGCGTGAAGTTAAGCCCGACCTGCTTCACTTCCACCAGTTCTGCCACGCCAATCTCCCAGTCGACCTCCCGCGCGTCGTGATGGCGCACGGCGATCTCATCAGTTGGACGCAGGCCGTCCAAGGCTGCACTCCGCGCCTCACGCGCTGGCTGAAGTGGTATCGCGATACCGTCGTCCGCGGCATTACCGCCGCCGATGCCGTGGTTGCACCATCATCCTGGATGCTCGACACCCTTCGCGCCACCTACACCCGCCCCCGCCGCGAGGCCGTCATCTATCCCGGCCGTAATCCCATCTTCTTCAATCCCTACATCACCAAGGACGATTCCGTGCTCTGCGTCGGCCGCCTGCTCGATGCCGGCAAGCAGGTCTTCTTGCTGACCCAACACGCCCAGCCGTTCTCGGTGTGTATCGTGGGCGCCGAGCAAACCGTGCCCGTGCCGCGCATTCCCATCCGCGCCGACGTGAAAGTCTCCACCGACCAGAGTTGCGTCGCCATTCGCGGTCCCCAGACCGAAGCGCAACTGCGCGCTCTCTACAGCCGCGCCGCCGTCTACGCCGCCACCGCACGCTACGAACCGCTCGGCATCGCGCCCCTCGACGCTGCTTTTTCCCGCTGCGCCATCGTCGCCAACGATATCCCCAGCTTTCGCGAAGTCTGGGGCGACGCCGCTCTCTACTTCCGCACCAACGATGCCCGTAGCCTCGCCGAAATTCTTCGCCAGCTCGATGCCGACCGTCCCCTGCGCCGCGCCTACGCCGAGCTCGCCTACACCCGCGCCCGCGACCGCTTCACCACCAAACGCATGATCGACGACTACCTCGACCTCTACCGCAGCCTGGTCTCCGCCGACACCCTGGCCGCCTGAAACTGAGTCCTCGTTTCCTTGTCATCCAGCCTCACTTTTCATCCCCCTTCTCTTTTCATCCCCCTTCTCTTGTCATCCGCCTTCTCTTGTCATCCCGAGTGAAACGAGGGATCTTGGTTTCTCACCGGTCGAGTTCGTGACCTGATCCCCTCTTTCCGA
>PMXH01000333.1:0-875 GCA_003165855.1 Acidobacteriaceae bacterium
ATCATCGGCTTGGGCTACGTAGGGTTACCGCTCGCGCTGCTCTTCAGCGAACAGAAGTTTGCCGTCACCGGTTTCGACATCGATAAGCGCAAGGTCGACACCCTCGCCCAAGGCGGCTCTTACATCTACCGCATCAGCGCGGAAGAAATCCGGGAAGCCAAGGAGCAGGGCTTCTCCGCTACCTCCGACTATGCCCAACTGGTGGAGATGGATGCTGTCATCATCTGCGTTCCCACTCCACTCAACCAATATCACGAACCTGACCTCAGCTTCATCACTGACACCACACACGCGATTGCTCCCCATCTGCAGTCCGGCCAGTTGGTCGTCCTTGAGAGTACAACCTACCCCGGCACCACGGAAGAAGTCATGGTGCCGATTCTCGAGAAAGAGAACAAGACCGGCCTGAAGGCGGCCCGTGGCACTTCCAGCGGGGAAAAGGAGTTCTTTGTCGCATTTTCGCCGGAGCGCGAGGATCCTGGCAACACCACCGTGGCACGCCGCGACATTCCCAAGGTAGTTGGCGGAGTGAACCCGCAGGCTTCGGAACTGGCTGGAGCCCTGTACGGTGCCATCTTCCATCGCACGGTTCCCGTTTCCTCACCCGCCGCCGCCGAGATGACGAAGCTGCTGGAAAATATCTACCGCTGCGTCAACATCGCACTGGTCAACGAATTGAAGCTGCTCTGCCTGCGCATGGGACTGGACATCTGGGAGGTGATTGGCGCAGCTTCCACCAAACCCTTCGGCTTTCATCCGTTTTACCCCGGCCCCGGCCTGGGTGGACATTGCATTCCGGTCGATCCTTTCTACTTGTCCTGGAAGGCCAAGGAATTTGACTTTCGCACTCGCTTCATCGAACTGGCGGGCGAGAT
>PMXH01000333.1:880-6626 GCA_003165855.1 Acidobacteriaceae bacterium
ATCGTCGGCGAAGCCCAGTTGGTGGTCGATACCCGCAACGCGACCAAGGGCATCGACAGTCCCAAGGTTGTGCGGTGCTAGCAGGTTCGACCTGTCAGCGCTCGAAGGGTTGGGCTCTCCTCCGAGGTCACTGGAAGTAAAAGACTCGCTCAGGGTGTAATTTTTTGCTGTTTCTCGCTCGGTCTGCGCCGGTCGCAGGCGGGGCAAGTGTAAGTATTTGAAAGATCAATAGGATAGACTTCCAACTTGCCGGGAGAAATGGCCTTTGGAGTGCAGATTTTGACCTTGGGTAGTAGACTAAGGTTTCCTCGACGTCTGCGGTCCCCAGGGCCATCACACCGCACCGGGTCGAGAAACTTTCCACCCCAAACGCGTGTTTTGACAAGGGTTAAAGATTCGAAGACTTCAAAGATAGCGATTTAATAGAGACGAGTACAAGCGGCTATGAGTTCTTCTGCTTCCCAAGAGACTCTCTTCTCTCTGCTCCCGAAGACGAGAACTCCTTGGAGCGAATTCGTTTTCAGCACCGGGGCGCAGGCCGTAGCGGTTGCGTTTCTGGTGTGGGTGCGTTTGCTGTATCCCACAGTGGTATCGCCTCCTGAGCACAATTTTCGTTCGATTGAGTTGGTGAGCACACCAGTACCGGTCAATCACCAGCCCCAGCCGTTGCCGCGGAAGCCATTACTGGTGGCGAATCTGGAGCCGTCCCCTACCGCATTGCGCCTTCCCGCTCCACAACCGAAAGCCACCGTGAAGGTGGACGACGCTCCCGCTCCCACGGTCAGCATCGCGCCCAAGAAATTGGAACCGCTCCCCATCAACTCCGCGCCCGTGATTCCCAAGCAAGCGGTGAAGATGAACGTATTCTCCACCGGCAGCTCGGCCACTCCCACCATCGCGCGCGCTCCATCCCAGGTGCAGACCGGCGGGTTCGGCGATCCGAATGGACTTCCCGCCAAGGCCAATCAGGGCAAGGCTGTCAATATCGCCGCGCTCGGATCCTATGATCTTCCATCCGGTGCGGGCTACGGGAACGGCACCGGAGGCGCAAAGGGCGTGCCCGGCGTAGTTGCAAGCTCTGGCTTTGGGAACGGTACGGCCATTGGAGATAGCCGCGCTCGCGTTTCCGCGTCGCAGGCTACCGTTCAACAAAGCGGTTTCGGCGATGCCGATGTTCCGGCTCCGCCCACCGTGCATTCTCGTCCGGCAGAAGCCGTCGCCCGGGCAGTGCCTGCGGAAATCCTTTCCAAGCCAACTCCCATCTATACTCAAGAGGCCCGGAGCCTGCGGATTGAAGGCGAAGTTCTCCTGGAAGTGGTTCTGGAAGCGTCCGGTAGCCTGCGCGTGGTAAGGGTAGTGCGCGGACTGGGTCACGGCCTCGACGACAACGCCGTCAAGGCCGCCGAGCAGATTCGCTTCAAGCCGGCGATGAGGGACGGCCAACCGGCCGATTCCACCGTAGTTTTGCACATCATTTTTCAGATGGCGTAAGTTGCTAAGAAGGTTCTGAATGCGTATTTCCCAGGTAAGGTTGCTTTCGTTCTTGCTGCTGCTGGCGTTGTCTGTGCCAGCGCTTTCGCAGGATCCCGCGTCTTCCACTCCCCAAGCTGTGGCAAGCGACTCGGCCAACCCGGCACATGGCGCGGTTGCCCTTTCGCCTCCGCCCCCAGCCTCGTTCAATGAAGTCATGGACCGCGTGGTCCAGAGAGAGCACCTCTTCCTGGCCCAGATGCGCCACATGCGTCCCATGGTTGAGACCTATCTGCAGGACCTCAAAACCGACAAAGAGGGAAATGCCGAACCCTTCAAAGATCAGTATTTCCTCGGCCGCCTTGATATGAGCGATGGTCCCGAAGACACCTCCTTCGTGGGACAGCCTGGTTTCGGCCACCGCATGCTCAGCCACCTCACCGGTCTCTACGCGATGCACTTCCTGCCTCTGGGTTTTGCCCAAATGGTGGTGCTCGATACCGATTTCCAGAAAAAGTATTACGACTTTACTTTTGTGCGCCGCGAGTTTCTTGGGGAAGTACGCTGCCTGGTGATTGACGTTCAACCCAAGGAAAATGCCCCGCCGGGCCGGTTCCAGGGGCGCATCTGGGTCGAGGACCAGGACTACAACGTTGTCCGGTTCAATGGAACTTACTATCCTCACCCCAAGAGCAGCTACTACCTGCACTTCGACAGTTGGCGCCTGAACATGCGCTCCGGTGCCTGGCTTCCCGCTTACATCTACAGCGAGGAATCGGACATGAAGACCAGCTTTGGGCACTCTCTGCATTTCCGGGGGCAGACCCGTCTCTGGGGATACGATTTGAAGGCCTTGAACAAGAATTCAGAGTTCACCCAGATTCTGGTGGATTCTCCTCAGTCGGTAAAGGANNGTGACCAATAACATCGATCTGCAGTCGGACGTGCGTTGCCGCGTCCTGCTCACTTCTCCACTGGAGTCCTTCACTATCGGTCACACCATCGTCATTAGCCGCGGTCTGCTCGATGTGCTGCCCGACGAAGCCTCCCTGGCAATGGTCCTCGCCCACGAACTGAGTCACATCGTTCTGGGACACCAGTTCGATACCAAGCTGGCATTCAACGACCGCATGTTCTTTCCNNCGGTAAAGGATCAAAGCGATGTCGCCGCCGACGCAACTCCCGTAGTCGCTGAGCGGATGTGGGAACGCCAGGCCGAAGATAACGCGGTCGAGCGCCTGCAGAAGATCGGGTTGATGGCGCCTCCCGGCGAAGTGGACAAAATCCTTCTGACCGTAGTCAACAACCTGCTGGTGACCAATAACATCGATCTGCANNTTCAACGACCGCATGTTCTTTCCCGATGAGGACTCATTCGTGCACCTGGACTTCAGACACCGGCCGGGCGAGGAAGAAGCTGCCGACACCAAGGCTCTGGAACTGCTGAAGAATTCTCCGTACAAGGACAAACTGGGAAGTGCTGGGCTCTTTCTGGAGGCCTTGCAGCAAAACGCTCCCCAACTGCCAAACCTGATTCGTCCGCACTTGGGAAATGGTCTGGCGAGTGGCAAGAGCATCCGGATGTCCGTGCTCCTCACTTCCGCACCGCAACTGGACCCGAAACGCACCGATCAGATCGCCGCGCTTCCCCTCGGCGGACGCATCAAGCTTGATCCCTGGACCGACCAGGTAGAGTTAGCGAAGGCAAAACCGGTCGCTCTGATCTCAGCCCGGGAGAAGATGCCGTTCGCGATCACGCCATTCTTCCCTTACCTCACCAGAATCTCGTCTCCCGGCAACGAGAAGGTCGCGCTTACCGCGCCTGCCCCCAAGTGATAGGAGCAATCTTATTTCGAGCAGGTAATTTGATGCGGGGCAGAGTTCTAAGTCTGTTTGGATGAAAGACTAACGGCGCGCCGGGCGGCGCGCTCAACAGGTCTCGATATCAACGCTTAGTCGGCGATTACTGGATGGCGCTGCCGACATTAGAGAATACGCTGTTGGCATTCGAACCGATGAGCCGGATCGTACCGACCACGATCACAAGAATGACCGCTAACATCACCGCGTACTCGGCGATATCTTGACCATGCTCATCTTCCCAAAGATTCCGCCAAACGTTTTGTAAAGTTCTTGCCACGGGCTCCGTCTCCTTAACCTCGCTTTAACTGCACCTTTACCTACCTGCACGGGAAATAACATCATTCCATGCAGCGACCGGATCAATTGTTGTCCCGAGGCTGGTCTTCGATTAAATGATAGGTCGAGCCATGGAGCTCGGCAATAGCCCGTAAGTGCCATTCCATCTGCGTTGGACGACAACTCTAAGTCCTTATCAGACAATGCTTTTCAGGGGAAGAGACTGGTTCACAGCAAACAACGCCAACTCCAGCCGCGTGGACACTCCCAGCTTATCGAAGATATTGCTGAGATGGTGTTTGACCGTGTCCTCGCTGATCTTGAAGTATTCGGCAATCTCCTTATTGGAGTATCCCGCCACCACCGCGGCCACAATCTCCAGTTCGCGCGGGGTTAGCCCGAATTTCTTCTGCCGGGCTTCGTCGCTGGAAGACTGCACCAGCGTCCGCAGGTATTGCACCAGGTTTGAGACGCTCTCCCGTCCCACCCAGTACTCGCCTGCCATCACCGTATGGATCGCTTTCAGCAACAGTTGAGTGGCGGAATCCTTCAGCACCACTCCTCGCGCGCCCAACTGCAGAGCCTCCACGATCTGGCTCTTCTCCGCGGCTGCTGTGAGCAAGATGACGCGCACAGGAGTCGAATTCGTGCTCGCGCTCAGCTCCCGCAGAGCTTCCAATCCCGGATGCTTAGGCATCGCCAGGTCCAGTAAAAGAATGTCGGGCTTCAACTGCCGCGCCAGTTTCACCGCTTCCGCGCCATCCGAGGCTTCGCCCAGGACCTTCAAATCCGGTTCAGCTTCCAGAAGCCGGCGCAATCCATCGCGGAAAATCGGATGGTCGTCGGCGATCACGATACGAACGGGCTGTGACTTCTTAAAGTTCATCAAACACTTCCCCATCCCGCGGAACTTTGATTTCCAGGCGCGTCCCGACGCCGGGATTTGATTCTACCGTGAGTGCGCCCGCAATTAAATGGACACGTTCTTTGATGATCATCGGCCCCTTGCCCATCTGGTCCAGTTCTTCCTGCGTCAGGCGGCCGGAAAAAGGAAATCCCTTACCGTCATCCTCCAGAGTCAGGCTCCACTGGCTTGGACTCGAAGCCAGCCGCACCAGAGCATGACGTGCTTTGCTGTGTTTGCGCACATTGACCAGCCCTTCCTGCACAATCCGCAACAGTTCCCTGCAGACCTTCTCCGGCATCTCCAACTTCTCGATGTCCGTGACAAAACGGGCGGAAATCCCGGTCTCGCGCTCAAACCGTTCCACCGTGTCGGTCACCACACTCAGAAACCTTCGAGCATCCACGTCGATCGACTTCATCTGCTGCATTAGTTCCCGCAGCTTCAAGACTTCCTCGCGCAGCAAACCTTGGATGCGTCCCAGTTCGCCGCCGACCACTGCAGGCGTATTCTCTGCCTGACGCCGAAGAACGTCCACCTGCATCTCCACCGCGATCAGCGACTGCACTGCTCCATCATGTAATTCTCTGGCGAAGCGCGCGCGCTCCGCCGCCCCTGCCCTTCGCCGCAGCCGGTGCAGCAGATAAACGTTATAAACAGCCGGCCCCACCTGGCGGAGCACATCTAGCAGGAAGCGCAGCTCTTCTTGCGTGTCCCCCTTCCATGAAGGTTCAAACACGAAGACTCGTCCCCGCCATTCGCCTCCGAAGACGAAAGAAATTGCAATCAGAGAGCGAAAGGGCTGCCGCTCCTTCAGTTCGACCAGAGCCTCTGTTTGCGGCGCCGGCACTTGGTTACCCTCGCCATCCAGGGCAACCACAGACCAGCGTTGGCCTTCGTTGGTCGCATAACAAACCTCACCGGGGAAATCTTCCAAGTAAATTTTCGCGTCTCGCGGACGCGAGTCCAACCACTTGAATTCGGAGAGCTCCCCGTTGACATTGCGCAACTCGGCCAGAAATCTTCTCTGGCTGTGGATCTCCTGCGCGGCAATCACCAGCTGCGCCGCGCCGTACATGCTGACGATTTCACGGCTGATCTGCTGCAGGGTCCCCGTCAGCCCTGCGTCCACCCGCACCTTCGCCAGCATGCGGGTTACCCAGGCTTTTTCCGCTCGCAGGTGCTTTTGCTGCTCCGTCAGGTAACCCAGCAATAATCCCATCACCAGCAAGT
>PMXH01000356.1 GCA_003165855.1 Acidobacteriaceae bacterium
CCTGGTACGGCCACCTGAAATACCGCGAGGTGCCGCTGTTCAAGGTAATTGTCATCAGTTGGATGATTGCCTTCTTTGAGTATTGCTTCCAGGTGCCGGCCAACCGCATTGGTTCCTACGAGTTCAGCGCGGCACAGCTCAAGACCATTCAGGAAGTGATCACCCTGATCGTGTTCTCCGTTTTTTCGGTGTTCTACCTCAAGCAACCCGTGAAATGGAACCACGCCGTCGGGTTCGCCATGATCGTGGCCGCGGTGGCAGTGATCTTCAAACAGTGGTAGGGAGCATTTAGTAATTGGGTAATTGGAAAACCTTAGCCCGAGACGGGTTTCAATTACCAAATTACTAAATTACAAAATTACCCAATTTTCTTCAGGATGGCGATCTGCCCCGCGTGGTAGAGCTCGTGTTGCGCCACTCCGTGGAGCATAAAGTAGAAATCATATTTCTTGCCCGGCACACGCTCGCGCAGGCGAGATTCGGTCAGCCCTGCAACCGTCTTCTCCAGCCCAGCGTGCATGCGCTTCGCCTGAGCCACTGCTTTGCGCCACGCCGCTTTCGTGGGCTTGGGAACAACCGGGAAATTCGCGATACCCGTGAGCTGCACCGTCTCTCCACCCAGCCGGCGGCAAGCCACAGCGTCCCACGCGGCAACGTGCAAAACAAGCTCCCAGATGCTGTGAACGTCGGGTAGAGGCTTAGCCGCAGCCGTAGCGGCATCCACATCGTCCAGCAACTCAAGCAAAGCAGGACCATGCCAGGCATCGCCCTCGAATGCACGGCGCAACTGGTCGGCAATCAGGGCGGATTCGGTGGTTGAGGAGGTCATGATCTCTAACCTCGCCGATTGAGCGAGTCCGAGTCAACAGCTTTACACATACACGGTAATCATGTATACTTCTGGAAATGATTGTCTCCTTTGGGGACAAGACGACGGACGACATCTTTCACGGGCATGACACAAAGTTTGCCCGGAAAATTGCGCAGGTCTTGTGGAAGCGAGTGCAGGCCAAGCTGGATCTGCTGAACGCCAGCGCCACACTGGAAGATTTGCGCGTTCCGCCCTCAAACCGGCTGGAGAAGCTGCGAGGCGAGTGGGCGGGATTCTACAGTGTGCGCGTGAACGACCAGTATCGCCTCGTATTCCGCTTCACGAGCGGCAACGTAATCGATGTGCGATGCACGGATTACCACTAAAGGAGAAACAATGTTGCCGAGCCATCGGATCGCAACTCATCCCGGACAAATCCTGTTGCTGGAGTTTCTCGAACCGCTGGGTCTGACCCAGGCCGAGCTGGCGAGGGCGCTCGCTATCCCTTTGAACCGGGTGAATGAGCTGGTGCGCGGGAAGCGAGGAGTCACTCCGGAGACAGCCTTGCTTCTGGCCGGATACTTCCGGAATTCGGCCGAGTTTTGGATGAACCTGCAAACCGCGTACGATCTCACCCGGGCCCGGCATGAGACGCGCAAACACCCGGTGGCAGCCCCGCGGGGAGCACATCGTTCCGTAGGCGCGGATTAGATCACCGGTCGTTCAATCTCGTTTTCTCAATCAGGCCTTAGTCCGCCACAACCGCAATTCCCGCCGCATTCGCCGCATCGAAAACCTTCTCTCCATCCAGCAGCAAACATTTTCCGGCATCCAGCGCCAGGCAGGACGCACCCGCAGCCCGCATCACCTCGATGGTCTTCACTCCGATCACCGGAACATCGAAGCGCATATCCTGATTGGGCTTCGCGATCTTCACCACGGTAAGGGCTCGGCTGAGCGTCGAAGCCTCCCCGTGAAGCGATCCCATGATGAGCCCGGCGCGCTCGATGGTGGCGTCGGTGCCCTCCATGGCTTCAACCGCCACGCATGCCGATTCGGCGATCACCACAGTCTGGCCAATGTCATGCTGCGCCAGTTGCCGGGCCACGGCGCGGCCGTAGTCGATATTCTTGCGTTCCTGCTCGGTGGGCGCGCGACGTGTCAGCACTCCGGACTTCACCAGCAGCGGTTCGAGTAGCGATGTGGAATTCTCCAACGCGATGCCCTCGTCCGCGAGAACCTTGGCCACAGCGCCCAACAGGCTGTCGGTATTGCGCGTGGCGAGCGAGAGCAAGAGCTTAGCCATGCGCCAGTCCGGCCGGATAGCGGAGAAAATCTGCTTATGCTTCACCTGACCGGCCATCACGGCGCGCCGCACGCCCTCCCGCTGGAACGCTTCGATCAGCTTCGAAAGCTCCCCCAGCGACAACCAGTGCACCGAAGCCGCGCCGCGCGACTCGATCTCAGGGGATGCTTCCTCTTTGATCGCGACCACGACAACTTCGTATCCCGTCGCCCGCGCCGCGTCGAGCACGAGAAGCGGAAACTTGCCGTTGCCCGCAATAAGGCCAATGCGTTCCATAGCAGTGGTCAGTGGCTAGCGGTCAGCGATCAGTTGCCGGGTCTTACTGGACACTGACCACTGACCACTGGCCACTTACTTAATCACTCCCCGTTCCGACACCTCGATGAAGCGGATCAGCATCTCCACATCCTCGCCACGGTCAGTCTCGGCCTTCATCTTCTCCAGCGCCTGCGAAGTATTCATCTTTGAAGCCAGCAGAGTCTTGTACGCATGATGAATCCTCCGGATCCGCTCCTTCGAAAAACCGCGCCGTTCGAGGCCGACCTTATTCATCCCATAGGCATGCGTGTCGCGCGCTGCGGACGTCATAGAAAACGGCAGCACATCCTGCGTGATGGTGGTACCGCCGCCGATGTAGGAATGGGCCCCGATGCGCACAAACTGATGCACCGGACAAAGCGCGCCCACCACGGCCCATTCTTCCACGGTCACATGNNCCGATGTGCGCATAGGCCATGATCAGCGTGTGGCTGCCAACTCGGGTGACGCCGCCGCCTTTCACCGTGCCCCGGCTGATGGTGACGCACTCGCGAATCTCGTTGTGATCGCCGATCTCCAGCCGCGTCGCTTCGCCCTTGTAGGTAATATCCTGCGGCGCCATGCCGATCGCACAAAACGGGAAAAAGCCGTTATCGACGCCGATTTTCGTCGGCCCCTCGATAGCCACGTGCGACACTAGATGACAGCCCTCGCCCAGCTCAACCTCGGCGCCGATCACGCAGTAAGGGCCGACCTTGCACGATGCGGGAACCTTGGCTCGCGGATCAACGATTGCCGTGGGATGGATAGCCGTGGGGTGAACATTCATGATTGAGTCATTGCATCATCAGGAAGCGGACTCATTGCATCTGGCAGACCTCGATCACTCCGCCGCACCGTCGCCAGACCCTTCGCCGCGCCCGCGTGAGCTGTCGATCAGCTGGCAGGACACTGTCGCTTCCGCCACGCGTTTGCCGTCAACATACGCAATGCCGTGCATTTTCACCGCGATCATCCGCGGAATCGCCCGCCAGCCCTTCACTTCCACCTCAATTCGCAACTGGTCGCCGGGACTCACGGGACGGCGGAACTTCGCCCGCTCGATGCCCGTGAACACCATCACCTTATCCGCGCGGTCCTCCACCTCGGTAAGCAGCAGCGCGCCCCCGGCCTGCGCAATCGCTTCCACAATCAGCACTCCCGGCATGATCGGCAGGCCCGGGAAGTGGCCATTGAAAAAAGGCTCATTGATGGTGACGTTCTTGATCGCCACAATGCTCTCTTTGCGCTTTAACTCCAGCACCCGGTCAATCAGCAGAAAAGGATAGCGGTGCGGCAGAATTTTNNTATACTGTACCGCGTTGCATTCATGGCGAGTCTGTAACTCCAGCTAGAGGGAAATGTGCCCGGTATAAAGCCAACAAAATCAGTAGCTGCCCCGCAGCCCGCAGGGCTCGATCGTCTGCGCTATTTCTCGGAACATCAGCACCGGATCGTCGACACGGTTCGCGAGCTCGTCGAAATCGAGTCCCCCAGCGATAACAAGCCGGCCGTCGATCGCATTGCCGCACTCCTCGCAGAAAAATTCCAAGCTTTAGGCGGACGCACTCAACTCCATCGCAGCAACGATTTCGGCGACAGCCTGCAGATCGANNTGCGGATCCACCAGGCGAAAGACTTTGGCAATCACCTGCAAGTCGATTTCGCTGGCGATTCGGCCACCAAGCCGGTGCTGCTGCTCGGCCATTACGACACCGTCTATCCGCTGGGCACGCTGGCGAGCATGCCGTGCAAGCTCGAAAACGGCCGTTTGTGCGGCCCGGGCGTTCTCGATATGAAGTCAGGCATCGCTCTCATGCTCCACGCCATCGCAGCGCTGCAAGCCTGGCATGGCGAACTGCCGCGGCCCGTCACCATCTTTCTGGTTTCCGATGAAGAGGTCGGCAGCCACTCTTCTCGAAAGATAACCGAGGCCTTGGCGAAAAACTCCGCCGGAGTGTTGGTCCTGGAACCCGCCGCCGGACTTCGCGGCGCCGTCAAGACCGCGCGCAAAGGCGTGGGCGAATATATGCTGCGCGTGCAAGGCGTGGCGGCCCATGCCGGACTTGATCCCGGCAAAGGCCACAGCGCCATTCTCGAACTGGCGCGCCAGATCGCGGCGATCGCAAAGCTGAATAATCTGCGGCAAGGATTGTCGGTAAACCCCGGCGTGATCGAAGGTGGAACCCGCACTAACGTGATCGCGGCCGAAGCGTCCGCGCACATCGACGTCCGCATCAAGAGCGCGAAGCAAGCCTCCGGCATCGACCGCAAGCTGCGCTCTCTAAAACCCTTCGACAGACACTGCAAACTCGAAATGACCGGCGGCATCAACCGCCTTCCGATGGAGCGCACCGCCGGAGTNNAATTTCACCGCGGCGCTCGGCATCCCCACGCTCGACGGCATGGGCGGCGTGGGCGAAGGTGCGCACGCGGTACACGAATTCATCGTCATTTCCGAACTGCCCCGAAGAGCGCTTCTGCTCGCGGGAATGATTGAGAATGTTTAGGCGGCCGGTAGCGGTGCAGTTTGATTGTCATTCCGAACAAGCGTTCTTTGCGCCGTGAGGAATCTGGGCGAGCCGCGCGACGGGTCGCGTTCTTTGCGACCCATCAATCGCGCGTTTGGCTCGCTTCCTTATCAAACTGCACGACTACCTTGCGATCTCTTCTTTTGACTCCGCGCGTGCGGTAGCCTAGACTTTTCCTAGGGATTTCGGCCGGCCCACGCATGCTATCCCGGCGCCCGAAACGGAGGATCTATGGGTGAGTTCTCGCCCTTGCATTGGCTCTTGGTGATCGCAATCGCCCTTCTGCTCTTTGGGACCAGCAAGTTCGCCGCCGTGGGCAAAGGTCTGGGCGAAGGCATTCGTAACTTCAAGGCCTCAATGAAAGAGCCTGAGGAAGACAAGAAAGAGAAAAAGGAAGAAGAAAAAAAGTCCTAGCTTCGTCGCACTTCGCCACGTCTCCTACCTTCGCGTTCGCCTCATCACCCACTCGCTGTTCGCCCGCCGTTCAAACCGCTCCTCGTTCTCGCAGCATCCCATACACCAGTGCCACCGGCAGTCCAACCACATTGCTGTAGTCGCCTTCAATCCGTGGGATCCACCGAGAAGCAACGCCTTGGATCGCGTACGCTCCCGCCTTGTCCATAGGCTCACCGCTCGCAACATACTCGCGGATCTCATCGTCAGACAGATCGCACATCGTCACCAGCGTAGTCGCGGAGGCAGTCAGCTCTTCGCAGTCACTGACCACTGGCCACTGACCACTGGCCACTTTTTTTCCCACCAGACACACTCCGGTAATCACCGCATGCGTCCGCCCCGCCAGCATTCGCAACATGCGGACAGCATCCTTTGTATCGCGAGGTTTGCCGAGGATAGCGTCGTCGACTACCACGATCGTGTCCGCGCCAAGAACGTAGTCCCGCGGCTGCCGTCGAAAAACCGCGAGCGCCTTCTCCCGCGCCAGCCGCTCCGCGCACTCTCGCGGCAACTCCCCGGCAAGCGGTGTCTCATCTATGTCCGCCGGCTGCACCGTGAACGGAATCCCGGCGTTGCGCAGCAGTTCCTGGCGGCGAGGCGAAGCAGAGGCGAGAATGATCATGCGATCCCGATTCTAGTCGAAGAAACATTATCGTCGAGCTGTGGACCTTATGCTTCTACTCGCCGATCAACTCAATCCGATTCCCAAACGG
Source organism: Acidobacteriaceae bacterium (assembly GCA_003165855.1). Lineage (GTDB taxonomy): Bacteria > Acidobacteriota > Terriglobia > Terriglobales > Acidobacteriaceae > Sulfotelmatobacter. The sequence goes on from PMXH01000356.1 coordinate 6,115, forward strand.
ATCGTGCACATGGCAGCGGCTCACCCCAGGAATATCGCCCGGCTCGTTCACCTCAATTCCCGCGCCTCGCAAGCGCTTCAGCAGAGCCGGATAATCGCGGCACCGTAAAGCCGGGTGCGCCTTCTTCGCCGGACGGAAATCACTTTCGACTCCTAGATGGAGCTGCACGCCGCCGCTCTCAAACCAGCATCCACCCCGCTTGGCAAGCTCCGGCGGCTTAGGCAACTCCGTCATTCCAAGCAGCCCTCCATAAAATGCGCTCGCTCGCTCTTCCTCGCCAGGAGGCATCGCGAGTTGAACGTGATCGATAGCGATGAAGGATGATTCGCTCATCCCAATATGCTAGCTGAAAGCGCACCGCTGCGAACCGCTCGCCGCCTGTTAAAATCAAAGATCAGCCCTCAGCCTCTCAAAAGCAGTTGCCAGCAGTCGGTTTTCGATTCGGTTTTTACTGGCAACCGGCAACTGGCCGCTGGCAACCGATCCTATGGACGCCGCTTTCCTCCGCAACTTCGCCATCATCGCGCATATCGACCACGGTAAATCCACGCTGGCGGACCGCCTGCTGGAGCTGACCGGCTCTCTCTCCGCGCGCGAGATGCAGGCGCAGGTGCTCGACTCCATGGACTTGGAACGCGAGCGCGGCATCACCATCAAGGCCCA
>PMXH01000474.1 GCA_003165855.1 Acidobacteriaceae bacterium
GCGTACTGCCAGTTTGCTTGTCATTCCGAACAAGCGTTCTTCGCGCCGTGAGGAATCTGGGCGAACCGCGTGACGGGTCGCGTTCTTTGCGACCCATCAATCACGCGTTTGGCTCGCTTCCTTATTAACTGCCACACCGACTAGCGCCTGCGACCCCTACTTCCCCTTCTCCGGCCCAATCTGCACCTGCACCGCCCGCACATTATCCGACTTCGCCGTATCCACGCGAACCACGCCCATACTTCCATTCACATCGCGCATCTCGACCGTCTGCGTCGCCTGCGCTCCCGAAGTCCCCGTCCGCACCTCATCCGTCGTCACAATACTCACCTGCACTCCCGCCCCCGGATCTCCCGCGTCCACCTGCTCCACCTGCTGCACCGTCTTCTGCCGCCCATCCCCGCCGCGCTGCACCGTCGTCTCCCGCTGCACCAGATGCAGACTCCCATCCCTCGGCGTTCCCGGAACATCCGCCGAATAGCTTTCCACCGTCTCCCGCTTTTCCGCTCCGCCCCCGGATTCCTTCTTCACCGTGCGCGACACTTCCCCCAACTTCCCGTCCCCATCCGGCCGCGACACCACTTCTTCCCGGCTGCCGTTCTCACCGTCCTGCTTCACCGTGCTGTGCCGCACCTCGCCCACCTGCCAGTTCCCCGAGCCATCCGGAAGCAGCGTGGTCTTTTCCGTTTCCACCGTATTGCCGCTCCGTTTCTCCCGCTCCACAATCCTCGTCGCCTCCGCCAGTCCGCCATCGATTCCCGGCAGCATCACCGTGGTCTTCGTCTCTTTCACATCCGCGCCGATCCTCTTCGTCTCCTCGACTTCCCTCTGCACCACCTGCAAATTCCCGTTCCCATCCGGATTCGACGTCGCCCGCACCACCTTCACATCCCCGCCCGGCCCCGACCGCTTTTCTTCCTCCGTCTGCTGCACCAGCGTCCTCTCTCCGCTCGCCAGCCCAAACGTGCGAGTCGTAGTTCGCACCGTCGTGCCGTTCACCTGCACCGACTCCTTCTCAATATCCTGGTAAGGCTCGTAGTTCCCGTTCTCTCCCCGCCGCTCGATCGACTGCTTGTCCACCGTCCGATTCCCGCTCCGGACGTGGCTTTCCACCATCCGCGTCGGATTCACATCCCCATTCTCCGACTCCCTAGTCACCCTCCACGACTCCGCCCCATTCTGCGAAGAAGAACTTGAGGAAGAAGAAGAAGAAGAAGANNCGCCCTCGGCTGTCCTTCGAGCGAAGCTCGAAGCCTTGTGTGGGACGCACACTCCCTTCGGCTTTAAAAATGTCGTGCTGCCCCGCCAGTACTCCGAGCCAATGCTGTTTCGGCCCGGCCACTTTTTAAGAGCGGGAAGTGGCCGGACGCGCGCTGCAAACCAGCGGGCCGACGATCGACATTGACCTTTGAGAACCGAGCGAAACCTCGTGCCCAAGGCGGATTTCGATGATATAGTTCCTAGCCGTTACTCGAATCGAAGCAGCTTTCAAATAGGCCGAAGCAGGGGGAAAAGATGCCAAAGTGGAGAGTGAGGCATTCGATCATCAAGTTTCAGACCGTTCTGGGGATGGTGGCGGCATTGACCAGCGCCGCTTGGGCAGCAAACACGACCCAACTGATTTATAGCTTCAGCGGAGGTAACGACGGCGAATACACCGATACCGAGTTGGTAATCGATGGCAACGGAAATCTCTACGGAACCTCCGTGCAGGGCGGCAAATTTGGTGGCGGCACGGTTTTCCAGCTCTCACCCTCCAGCAGCGGCTGGACCCAGACCGTGCTCTACAACTTCACCGGCGGAGCCGATGGAGGAGAGCCCTACAAAGGCGTCACGCTCGATGCTCAGGGCAATCTCTACGGGACGGCGGTAACCGGCGGAAGTGGCTCGTGCGAGGGTGGCTGCGGCGTCGTTTACCAGTTGAGTAAATCAGGCGACGCTTGGACCGAAAGCGTAATCCACGCCTTCACCGGCGGCAATGACGGCTCCGGCCCCGGAAGTCCGGTAGTTTTCGACAAGAGCGGCAATCTTTATGGAACGACTCCCACCGGTGGCGCCCTCGGGTTTGGAGTCGTCTATGAGATGAAAGCCAGCGGCCACGGCAGCTGGAATCTGAACGTGATCCACACTTTCACAGGCGGCAGCGATGGATTGGGAGGATCGGCTAGCCGGTTGCTTGTCGGTGCTTCCGGCAATCTTTTCGGAGTGAACACCGTGGGCGGAGCCAAAGGCTTCGGAAACGTGTTCGAAATCGCGCCGAGCGGGAGCCAGTGGCATCTGAAAACGCTTTATTCTTTTCAGGATCAGCCCGATGGCGCTTCCCCCTACGGAGGAGTGATTTTCGGCAAGGACGGCAGTCTCTACGGCACCACATACTACGCCGGGGCGAACGATGTCGGCACGGTTTATAAGCTAACCAACGCCAATGGCTCGTGGACGGAATCTGTTCTCTACAGCTTCAAAGGCGGCAGTGACGGCGACAGTCCCATCAGCACCCTCGTTGCCGATGCGAAGGGCAATCTGTATGGAACGACCAGCGACGGCGGTTCGCCAACCTGCGGTTGTGGCACCATCTTCCGCCTTACTCCCGGCAGCGCCGGCGACTGGACAGAAAAAGTCGTCTACCGTTTTCCCGGTGCGCCGGATGCCGGCTTTGCCTACAACGGCATGGTCTCTGACACCAAAGGAAACTTCTACGGTGCGACGGTGCACGGCGGCACCGCCAACGACGGCGCCATTTATGCGTTCACACCCTAACCAGAAAGTAAGCAGCGAAGCTCGAAGCCTCGTCCGGGACTAACCTTCCCGACCGTCGCCTACTCTGTCATCCTGAGCGAAGCATAACGTCCACGAAGTGGACGTTATGCGCAGTCGAAGGATCCCTACCCCCGGCACACCATCGTCGGCCTGGCAAGGCATTTCCACCACGGACGCCGCATAAAGCCTTTGGGTGGCGCAGCGCTTCCAGCGCTGCGAACAAGCCCACCCCCACCAACAACCCGTCGTCATTCCGACGCGCGAGCGCAGCGAGACAGGAGGAATCTGCTGTTGACATTTGCATGCACCACTCCCCGGCGTCATCCCGAGCGCAGCCGTTCTTCAGGCGGAGCGAGGGATCTCCCGCGAAGCGTCACCGCGCTCGTGTGGGACGCACACTCCTCTCCCTCGCCTTCGCCCCTTCTCTGTCATCCTGAGCGAAGCATAACGTCCACGAAGTGGACGTCATGCGCAGTCGAAGGATCCCTACCCCTGTACACCACCGTCGGCCTGACAAGGCATTTCCACCACGGACGCCGCGTAAAGCCCTTGGGTGGCGCAGCGCTTCCAGNNGGGGACAGACGGGACGTTCACCATTTTCTGGAGAGTTACCTCCCCAACGTCACTTCACAAATCCTCCACCTTCAACCCCGTATGCTTCGCAATCCGCGCCAGCATCTTCGGACCGATCTCCACTCGGTCGTGAAAGGCCCACACGAAATCCGCGTAACCATCTCGCTGCAATGTGATGTGGGAAGAACCTTTGTGCGCCTTAGCAGACCATCCGATGCGCA
>PMXH01000458.1 GCA_003165855.1 Acidobacteriaceae bacterium
TGCCTTCAGGCATACCGAAAGCGTCCCGTTCCCAATTGCGCCTTAAGGCGCAATTCGAGCATGCACGCCCAAAACAAAACCGGCGTCCCCACCCCCTGCGGCGGGAACGCCGGCTCCCCATTCCCTCACGGTGACGGAGGGCGTGAAGATCTCCGATCAGAATCTGTTGTTCCTGATCTCGACCTTCATCCTGCCCCACCCCCGGTCCTTATTTGTCAGGCTCATGTAAACAGTTTGTCAAAAAGACGATCGACCACCCGCCATTCCTATGGGAGTGGTGCAGTTTGGTTGTCATTCCGAACAAGCGTTCTTTGCGCCGTGAGGAATCTGGGCGAGCCGCGCGACGGGTCGCGTTCTTTGCGACCCATCAATCGCGCGTTTGGCTCGCTTCCTTATCAGACGGCACCGCTACCCATTCCCTTCGTAACTTCCAATCCCCCATCCTGAAACTGATAGCATAAGGCTTCCTCCATCCAACACTGTGCGCTCCTTGCTCCACCTCGGAATTCTCTTCCTTGCTCTTCCGCTCCTCGCGCAGAGCAACTCGGGAGAGCTCCGCCTCAAAGTCACCGACCCCGACGGCCTCCCGCTCAAAACCACGGTCGAACTCGTCAGCCAGGGCAACGAGTATCGCCATACATTTACTACTGACGATCAAGGCATCCTCAATGCCAAGCGCCTGCCCTACGGCATCTACCAGGTCCAGATCCAGGCGCAAGGTTTCGCTCCTGTTTCCGAGCAGCTTGAAATACGTTCCGCCCTTCCCTTGGATCGCACCATTCGCCTGAAAGTGGCTTCAATTTCAGAATCGGTGAACGTCAGCGCTTCGGGCACATTAGTCGATCCCTATCGTGCCGGCTCGGTCAATGAGATGGGCTTGGAGACCATCGAGAATCGATTGACCGCCCTCCCCGGCCGCTCCATGCAAGACCTGGTGAACTCCGAACCCGGCTGGCTCTATGAAGGCAACGCGGTTCTTCATCCCCGCGGATCCGAATATCAAACTCAATTCGTTGTCGACGGCATTCCGCTCACCGACAATCGTTCCCCAAGCTTCGGCCCCGAGGTCGAAGCCGATGACGTCGAATCCCTAAAGGTTTATACCGCCGGCATTCCCGCGGAATTTGGCAGGAAGATGGGCGGAATCATCGAGGTCAATACTCTCAAAAGCGCCGATCCCGGGTTTCATGGGCAACTCACCCTCTTCGGCGGCACCTACGACACGGCTGGCATCAATACCCAGGACCAATACACCTGGAAAGGGCACACCCTAGGCCTGAGCGCCTCCGGCAACATGACCGGCCACTATCTCAACCCGGTGGTCCCGCAGAATTACACCAACAATGGCACCACCGGCAGTTTTTCGCTGAGCTATGAGCGGGACCTCACTCCGAAAGACCGTCTCACTCTGATCGTCCGCCATGAACTCGCGCGCTATGAAATCCCCAACGAACTGGTGCAGCAGAACGGAGCCTATGTGCCGAACGCGGACAACACTGTCGGCTGTCCTCCCGTTCCCCCAGGAGATGAGCCGAGCGATTGCGTGTTCGTTCCCGGGGGCCAGCTGCAGACGGGCGACAACTTTGAAACCATAGGCAGCATCTCCTACCAGCACACATTTTCCTCCGATGCGATCGGCTCGCTGCGTGGCATGGCCCGCGATAACTCCAACGATTTTTATTCCAACCCGNNTCCGACGCGACCTTCCTGCACGAAAATTTCAACTACCTCATGCCCGACTGCGCCGACCCCTCCGACCCTCAATGCCCGATCAATTTGGGGATCTTAGACGCTGGTGCGACCACCTTCGCCTTCACCGGCAGCCGTCCCGATCTCGAACAATCTGCCTATATTCAGGATTTAATTCGTCTCGGCAACTGGACCGTCAACGCCGGCCTCCGCTGGGATCATTACCAATTGCTGGTAAACCAGAACGCGGTCAGTCCGCGTGTCGCCATCTCCCGCTACTTCCCCTCCGTCGGCCTGAATCTTCACGCCTCCTACGACCGCATCTTCCAGACTCCGTCCTTCGAAAACATACTTTTGTCCAGTTCTCCCGCCGCGGAGGCTCTGGACACCAGCGTTCCCGCACTGCAACTCCCAGTCCAGCCTTCTCACGGGAACTACTATGAATTAGGATCGACGAAAGAATTCTTCGGGAAACTGCGGCTGGACACGAATGTGTTTCGCCGTGACGTGAACAACTATGCCGACGACTCTCAAATTCTGAGTACCGGAATCAGCTTCCCCATCGCGTTTCGGAAAGGAATTCTCTACGGCGCGGAGGCCAAGCTCGAAGTTCCACGCTGGGGGCGCTTTTCCGGCTTCGTCAGCTACTCCTACATCGTAGGCAATGTCTGGAACCCCGTAACCGGCGGCCTGTTTCTTGGGGATGACGCCACCGGCGCCACGACCCAGTTAACCGGACATTTTCCCGATTCCCAGGACCAGCGCCAAACCATTCGCGCCCGCGTCCGCTATCAGGTCGCACCGCGAATGTGGATCGCTGTGGGAAGCGATTACAACAGCGGGCTGCCCTTTCAACCTGATTTGACCCCTGAGCAATATGCCACGGAATACGGCCAAGTGGTCATTAACCACCTTAACTTTAATCTCGGCCGCATCAATCCTTACCTCACCGAGAATTTCTCGCTGGGCGCCGATCTCTACCAGCACGAAAAACGCTCGCTGCGCTTGCAGGCCGATGCCCAGAACCTGAGCAACACCCTCGAAGTAATCGACTTCGGAGGCCTCTTCTCCGGCAACGCCCTCGGCCCCTCCCGCCAATACACCTTTCGCCTGGTAACCACATTCTAGATTCTAGGAGTTGTCATCCTGAGCGAAGCATAATCGTCTGAAAGACGATCATGCGAAGTCGAAGGATCCCTAACTCCCCGCCACCATCTCCTTGGGAGCCCCGCCATCCACATCCGCCTGATTAAATACCACGTTCTCTCCCATATGCGCCGGCCGGGGCGCCAGCATCTGCTCTTTGCGGTACACCAGATTGCTCGCATTAAACGTCGCCAGCTCAAACCCATGCCCATGCGTAATCGCATCCGTCGGGCAAGCCTCCACGCAATACCCGCAAAAGATGCACCGGTTATAGTCGATGTTGTAGATCTTGGCGTAGCGTTCGGCGCCACTTACGCGGTGTTCGGCGGTGTTGTCGGCGGCTTCGATGTAGATGCAATTGGAGGGACAGTTGGCGGCGCAGAGGAAGCAGGCGACGCATTTTTCCAGGCCGTTTTCGTCGCGCTGGAGGACGTGTGCGCCGCGGAAGCGGGCTTCGAACCGGGCTCCCTTGAGCGGACCTTTGCCGTCGGGATAATTTTCGACGGTGGTGGGCTGGAACATCTCCATGAAGGTGATGCTCATGCC
>PMXH01000031.1 GCA_003165855.1 Acidobacteriaceae bacterium
CGGTAGCGAACCAGCGGCATCCACTTGGCGTCAGGCGCCAGCGTGATGCGGTCGACGACAAGGTGATCGCCAACCAGCAGCGTGTTCTCCATGGAGCCGGAAGGGATGACAAAGTTCTGGGCGAGGAAGGTGAGGATGAACAGGCCGATGACCAGCACGGAACAGATGCTGGCCAGCGCTTCAAATGGCGTCTCCTCCACCCTGTTTTCCGCTTCGCTCGCGTCGGGTTGAGGTTCCGTTGGCGCTTTGGTGGCCGGCGTCTTCTTTTTTGTCATCCTATGCTCTTTGTCAGTTGTCAGTGGTCAGTTGTCAGGTTTCAGCTTGAAAGCAAAGAGCGGTTATCGCGCTTTTGCTGATAACTGAAAACTTACAACTGACGACTGCACTTAATGCACGACGTGGAAGATTCGCTTCCATCGCGCAAAGCCCGTGAGTCTCTCAGAAAGCTGCCTGTCGTGTCCGAGTCTATCATCTGAGGCCTGCAGTTCGGCCTGCTCGACGTCTGTGGTGGAAGGGCGGCTGAGCGAGAAGTAGATGACCAGCGGACGCGCCACAATGGCCTGCCGTGGAACGAAACCCCAGAACCGCGAGTCCTTGCTGTGATTGCGATTGTCGCCAAGGACAAAATACTCTTCGGGGGGCACCAGGAGCTCGTCACCCCGGGTGAGGCTCTGCATCTGCAGCCACCAGTCGGGATCGACTTGCGGGTCGGTGTAGACCTTCGCGGGAAAATTGTCGCGAAAGGGATTGGGCGGGGCCGGCTCGAAGGCGGCATAGGGCTCATGGAGCGGAGCGCCGTTCACATAGACGCGGCCGTCCACGATGCGAAGGCGGTCGCCGGGGAGGCCGACCACGCGCTTCACCAGCAAGGGCGGCTGGGGATGATGGAAAACGATAATGTCGCCGCGTTCAACGGGGCGATAAGGGAGCATCCAGCCGCTCAGCCGGCCTGGGGGCCCGTAGATCTGCTTGTTGAAGAGAAGAAAATCGCCCACCAGCAGGGTGCGCTCCATGCTCTCAGAGGGAATGAGGAACGGTTGCAGGACGAAGGTGAGCAAAAACAGCGCGATCACGACGGTGCGCAGCAGCGATGCGCCGACCTCAGGAAGCGTGGGCAGATGATCGCGCAGGTGGTGGAGGTGCGACCAGGCTTTGCCGTGCGCCTGCGCCGGGTTGCTCGCGGGCGCGGGGTCGGCCAAAGGCTCTGACGCGTTGACGGAGTCCGCCGAAGANNTGGGGGAATCGGCCGGAAAATCGCGCGAAGCATCGGTCATGGCGCTGCTTCGTCCTCCTCTTTCCCTTCGAAATCTGCACCGGCCGGCTCGCCTTTTTCTTTGCTCAGCCGTTCCAGTGCGCGCCTGGCGGCATCCTGCTCGGCGTGTTTCTTGGTGGTGCCCATGCCGCGAGCCAGCGGTTTACCGGGCTCGCCTGCATTCATCTTAAGCCTCAACTCAACGAGGAACCGCTTTCGATGCCCTGGACCGCTTTCATTTTTGACGCGGTACACCGGGGTGCCGGCATGTTCGGCCTGGAGCAGTTCCTGAAGCGCCGATTTGTAATTGCCCAACGCGGCGCCGGATCGCAGTTCGGCGGCCAACTGGTCGGCGGCCTCGGCAAGGATATGGATGCGCGCAAAAGCTCTCACCGGCTCCAGTCCGCCATCGAGAAACAACGCGCCGATCACGGCCTCCATTGTGTTTGACAAGACGGTTGTCCTGCGCCGCAGGCCGCTCTTGTCCTCGCCCCGGCTAAGCCGCAGATACTTGCCCAGGCTGATGGCTTCAGCCACCTGCGCCATGTGCTGGCGGCTTACCAGTTGGGCGCGGACGCGGGTCAGCTCCCCCTCCTGCCAGTCAGGATGAACACCGAAAAGGGCCTCGGCAACCACCAGCCCGAGCACGGCGTCGCCCAGAAATTCCAGGCGCTCGTTGTCGCCGGCCGCACCGGTTTCCTTCATGGGATCCCTTGCGGCTTGTTCCTTGGCCAGCGATCGATGAGTCAACGCTCGCTCCAACAAATCGGGCACCCTGAACTTGTGGCCCAGTGCCGCTTCCAGTTCTCCAATCGGTGCTTCCACGTTTGCCTCGCCTGTGTACCGACTCTGGCCCGATGCCGGAATACACCACCGCAACCGGAATTCCCGGGGCCCAGGAAAAATACAACTTCACAATGATTCAACGGCAGCTGGAGCGCTAACCTTTAGCCCCGGGGACAAACTATTGCGGTTTTTGAGTTCCGTTCTGCCCATCGGCTCCCTTTGGAACCTTGCCGGGTGGAACCGGGCCGGGCGTGTCTTCATCCGCGTCTTCGTCGCAGGTGTGGCCGTTCACTGAGTACGCGCTCTTGACACCGCGCTCCGCAGCCAGGCGGGTGTCCTCCCGCCCGTCGCGCACCGTCAGCGCGAGTTTGTACTCTGAAAGTGCCTGACCGCGCTTACAGTCCAGATCGAGCATGCGCCCCAGGTAGATGTGCGACCAGGCGAGAAGCCGCTGCTCCTTGCTGGTGGCCAGCGTCTTCTGGAAGTCGTCAATGGCCTGCTCAGGATGACCGGTCATGGCCGAGACGCGGGCCATGATGAACCAGGCACGCGCGCTATCAATGGCTGAAGCTACCGTGTCGCTCTGGTGGTCGAGCACCTGCTGCGCCATGGCGCTGGCGCCTGCCATGTCCCCGTTCGACAACTTGGCTTCCGCCAGGTCCATCCCCGTCAGCTTCTTCGGCTTGCTGCGCTCCAGCACCTCCGCGTCGGCTTCCTTGTCAAACTCCAGCGCGCGGATGCGATGCACCTGCTGGTCCACGTCCATGCTGTAAACCATTTCGCCAATAGTGTCTTTCAGGCTGGCCGGATCGCGCTCAAACG
>PMXH01000566.1 GCA_003165855.1 Acidobacteriaceae bacterium
CGCCTTTAGGCTATGTGGTTGCCGGCGATCCCGGTGTTCCTCGAACCTTGGCGCCCACGCGATGGCACAACTTCTCTCCGCGTCTGGGTCTGTCTTATTCCCCGAGTTCCTCCTCGGGCATGCTCGGCAAACTATTCGGCGGTCCGGGCCGGACGAGTATTCGCGTTGGCGCCGGTCTGTACTACACCTCGGTGGAAGACCTTTCGCAATTCCTCGAAGTGGGCGACCCGCCCTACGGACTGTACTACGGCAGCGCCGCTCCGCCGCTGCTCGAATCGCCTTACATTACCCGTTCCAGCGGCGCACAAGTGGGACTGCGCTTTCCGTTCCCATATCCTCCGACCAACGTTTCCCCAAAGAACCCCGATACGACCTTCCCCTGGCCGCAAGTCGAGCCTCTCTCCTACGACTTCTCTTTCGACCCCAGGAACAAATTGCCATATTCCGAGCATTACGAACTCTCGATCCAACGCCAGATTGGTTCGAACACTGTGATTACCACCAGCTACGTCGGAAACGAGGGGCACCGGTTGGTTACATCGGTCGAGGCTAACCCCGCCAATCAGGCCCTCTGCTTGTCCTTGAACAATCCGAATAATCTCGCGCCGAACAGCGCTGGGCCATGTGGTCCGTTCAGCGAGACTCCTCCGTTCGACTCCAGCACTGGAATCAGTACTCCATGGGTGACAACCTCCGGACAAATCATTCCTGCCGTTCGGCCGCTAGGGCCGCTCTTCGACACCAATCCCTTCGTCTCCACCGTGGCAAACTCGCGCTATAACTCGCTGCAAGTCAGCGTCAGCCACAACACCGGATCGTTAAGCTTTCTTGCTGGCTATACCTTCAGCAAGTGCATGGACAACGCATCCGGCCTGCAGGACTCGACCTATCCCTTCAATCCCCACCTGAGTGAGTCCCTCTGCAATTTCGATGTGATGCACAATTTCGTTTTCAGCTACAACTGGCTCATGCCATTCGATCAGTTGGTCGGCGCGGGCTGGGCCAAGAAGGTGGTCGGCGGATGGTCCTTATCCGGGGTTACGAACTTCGCCACAGGGCTGCCGATCACTCTGACGGAGAATGACGACAACTCGCTGATTGGGGCCAATGCCATTCCTGTTGACGTCCCAAATTTTTCCGGTGGCGGACCAGTCTTGGCCGATACCAATCCGCGCCACGGGAACGCCTACTTCCACACATCTCTCTTTAGCAACGAGCAACTCGGGCAATTCGGGAACAGCCGCCGCCGCTTCTTCCATGGCCCTGGGCTCAACAACTTCAACATGGCCCTGCTGAAGACAACCAAGATTACCGAGTCGAAGGAACTTCAGTTGCGCTTTGAGGCGTTCAACGTTTTCAACCATGCTCAGTTCACGAATCCGTCCGGAGAAATCAACTCCAGTGTGTTCGGCATCGTGACGTCAGCTAGAGACCCGCGCATCATGCAGTTGGGAGCGAAGTTCCTCTTCTAGCCCGCTGACAGCGCCGTTTCCTCCTTGAGTCGAAGTCTGCCGGACAGCGCTATCGCGCTCAGCCTCAGACTAACCGGAACAGTTGCGCGGTTGTGACGAGCGCACATTAGAAGGGGCAAAAACCAATGTCACACCATGGCAAGAATCTCGCTTATGTGCTACTCATCGTCGCTTTCATAGCGCCTTCCACTGTCCACGGGCAAACCGTCCGGGTGGATACGGACCATGCCACTAATTCTTTCATCCCCAACCAGTCGCTCGGCGCGGGGATTGATCGCATACCCGCTGCCGCTGTGGAGAAGTACTTCGGTCAGCCGGCGTTGCCGGCGGTGCTCGCAGCAGGATGGCAGCCGGTGACATATCGCCAGAATACGGAACTTGCGGTGGAGGCGTGGCACTGGAATCCGCAAGGGACGTGGAGCGATCCCAGCGGCAAGGGCTATTTCACCGGCAGCGCGACTCCCACCGAAACCATCAAGCATTCCTACGGTTATCCGCTGCCTCACCGGGGTTTCACGCGCAATGAGGGTACCGAGACCCACGGTTTTTCGCGAATGACCGATGGCGATCTGAATACCTATTGGAAGAGTAATCCTTATCTTACGCAGCATTTCACTGGCGGGAGCGATGCCCTGCATCCGCAATGGGTGATCATCGATCTAGCGCAAGTGCAGCAGGTCGACAGCCTCCACATCAGTTGGGCGGAGCCCTACGCCACGAAATTCCTGGTGCAGGAGTGGTTAGGCGAAGATCCCATGCACAGCCCCACTCGGGGAGTGTGGCAGACTTTCCCCCTCGGCGTGATCGAGCACGGCCACGGCGGGTTGCAAGTCCTTCGTCTGAATGCCACAGCTCTTCCTGTCCGCTTCCTGCGCATTCTGATGACGGAGTCTTCCAACACCTGTGGAGACCATCCATCCTCCGACCCTCGTGCCTGCGTTGGCTACGCGATCCGCGAGCTCTATCTCGGAACAACTTCCGCGGACGGCGAATTCCACGACATCATGCGGCACGCCGCCGACCAGGAACAAACCACAACTTATTGTTCTTCAGTAGACCCATGGCACGAAGCTTCCGATCTGGGCACGACCCATCAAGCGCAGGTGGGTTTTGATTTGCTGTATCGCAGCGGCGTCACCCGCGGCCTTCCGGCCATGATCTCAATCGCTTTGGTCTATGACACTCCAGAGAACGCAGTCGCCGAAATCGCGTATCTCAAGAAACAGAACTATCCAATCTCCTACATCGAAATGGGCGAAGAAGCGGACGGACAATACCTGGCTCCAGAAGACTACGGCTCGCTCTACCTGCAGTGGGCAACGGCGTTGCATCGCCTCGATCCCACTCTGAAGCTAGGCGGCCCTTCGTACCAGGGCACGGGCCAAGATGTGGAAACATGGCCGGATGCGAGCGGCAAAGTTTCGTGGACGCAGCGGTTCGTCGACTATCTCAAACAGCACGGTCGCATGAGCGATCTCGCATTTTTCTCGTTCGAGCACTATCCCTACGAGGGCTGCAGGATACCCTGGGGCAGCCTGTATGACGAGCCCCAGCTCATAAGCCACATCATGCAAGTGTGGCGCGACCACGGAATCCCCGCGGATCTCCCCATGTTCATTACTGAGGGGAATCTATCCGCGTCCGCGAGCGAAACCTTCATGGACATCTTCTCCGGTCTCTGGCTCGCCGATTACGTTGGCTCATTCCTGACCGCGGGCGGAAACGGAGTCTACTTCTTCCACTACCTGCTTTTGCAGATGGAGCACGGCTGCAACGATTCGCCCGGAACCTTCGGGATGCTGACCGTCGACGCGCAATACAAGATTGAACAGCCTCTGCCCGAGTTCTTCGCATCGCAGCTCATTAATCTGGAGTGGGTCGCGCCGGGTGGAGATCTGCACGAAGCATTTCCCGCCAGGAGCGACGTCGACGATGGTGCAGGCCACGCGGTGGTCACGGTTTATGCTGTGAAACGTCCGGACGGTCAGTGGTCTCTGCTCGTGGTGAATCACGACCAGCAGAATGTTCACCGCGTGAAGATTGCGTTTGCAGACCAAGCCACCGGAAAGAGCGATTCATTCGGTGGGAGCGTCGAGATCTCCACCTTCGGAAAAGGTCAATATCAGTGGCACCCCGGACACACGCGATATGTGGGCCACGCCGAATATCCGGCCGAACCTTCGGTTACTGCTGAGACCTTTGGCATGGCCGATCCCGATGGGCCGATTCTCCACACCACGCAGAATGTCAGCGCAGAAACGGCTTACGAATTACCCGCGGCATCGGTAGTGGTTATTCGAGGCAACATTCACGCGCGGTGACCGGGTCGGTCAAATTCATAGTTGTGTGGCGGTATCAGTCTTGTACACGAATGCACTTATGAAACCGGCAATAACTTTACTTGGCGTTACGATCTTACTGACTGTTTCCAGCCTCGCTTCCGCCCAGGACACGAATTTTGAACCCGAGCGGCAGCAGATTCCCGCTCCCGAGTGTCTACACACGAAAGACGTGTGGGACGCGGGATCAAAACCCTGCAGCCAGGAAGACCATGACGCGTGGCTCGCCGACATCCGGCATTGGCGCAGTGAGCACTTGATTCGCGTTGGCTACGATGGATCGCGCTACGATCTGCCGGCGCTCAAATGGACGCAGTCCAGTTTCTTTCAGCCGCAGATGATGGTGCAGGATCGGTATTTCTATGACCCGGTCACGCGCCGCTACACGGTTGATCGCTATCTCGATGATCTGGAAAAGCGCTATGGCGGCATCGACGCGGTGCTGATCTGGCCGACTTATCCGAACATGGGCATCGACGACCGGAATCAGCACGACATGATTCGCAGCATGCCGGGAGGAGCGGCGGGAGTGCGGCAGATGATCGGAAACTTTCACAAACGCGGCGTGCGCGTTCTTTTTCCCATGATGATGTGGGACCAGGGTACGCGCAATCCAGGCAAGCCGTGGCCGCAGGCGATTGCCGAGCTGATGGCGGACCTCGCAGCCGACGGCATCAACGGCGATACTCAGGACGGAGTGCCGCTCGCATTTTCAGTCGCTGCCGATAAAGTTGGACATCCGCTGGCGTTTGAACCGGAGGATGGTCCATCCGATGAAGCCCTGGCGTGGAATGTCATGACTTGGGGCCAATACACCTTTCCTTTTGCTCCTCTCGTCGACAAGTACAAGTGGCTGGAACCGCGCCACATGGTGAACATTTCCGATCGCTGGAATCGCGACAAGACTAACGACCTGCAATTTGCTTTCTTCAACGGCGTGGGTTGGGAGAGCTGGGAAAACATTTGGGGAATCTGGAACGGAATTACGCCGCGTGATGCTGAAGCGACTCGTCGCGTCGCTGCCATCGAGCGCGCCGTCGCTCCATTTCTAAGTAGCACCGAATGGGAGCCCCTCGCGCCGATGTTGCGTTTCGGAGTCTTTGCCAGCCGCTGGCCCTTGGATCACCAGACTGTCTGGACCATCGTGAATCGCAACGAATATGACGTAGAAGGTCAGGAGATCGAACTCCAACCGGAAGAGGGCATGCGCTATTTCGATCTTTACCATGGGACTGAACTCAAGCCTGAACCCAATTCTTTGGGCAAGACCGTGCTGAGTTTCACCGTCGAAGCGCATGGCTACGGAGCGTTGCTGGCTACAAGAGCGGCTCCGAACGCGGATATCCAGACCCTCATGTCAAAGATGAAAGAAATGACCGCCAAACCTTTGGCGAGCTATTCGCATGAGTGGAAAGTATTACCGCAGCAGATCGTACCGATCGCTGCGACTAAGCTGCCCGCATCATCGCCGGCCGGCATGATAAAGATTCCCGCCGGGGAGTTTCTCTTCAAGGTGCAGGGAATTGAGATCGAAGGATCGAACGACAGTGGCGTGGACGTGCAATATCCTGGGGAAGATTCTCCACGGCGTTTCCACGAACACCCCATGCCCGTGAAGTCATTCTGGATCGATACCTATCCCGTCACGAACGCACAATTCAAGAAGTTCCTGGACAGCACTCACTACCATCCGCAAGATGACTTGAACTTTCTGCGTGATTGGAAGGGTGGAAGCTTTCCCGCCGGTTGGGACAACAAACCTGTGACCTGGGTCTCTTTAGAAGACGCACGAGCCTATGCGGCATGGGCCGGCAAGCGTCTGCCGCATGAATGGGAGTGGCAGTACGCGGCGCAAGGCAGTGATGGACGCACCTATCCCTGGGGAAATGACTGGAATGCAAGCGCGGTCCCTGTGCCCGACAAAAGCCGCACCATGCGCGGACCGGACGCGGTGGACGCGCATCCGCAAGGGAAGAGTCCTTTCGGCGTGATGGACCTGGTCGGCAACGTGTGGCAATGGACCGAAGAGTTCACGGACGATCACACGCGCGGAGCGATCCTTCGCGGAGGCGAATACTATCAACCCCAGGGCTCAATGTGGTATTTCCCTCAGACCTACAAGCTCAGCGAACACGGCAAGCTCCTGCTCACGGCCCCGAGCCTCGATCGCTCTGGTGGAATTGGTTTCCGTTGCGTTCAGGATGCGGAGTAGGCCGGCGCTCACTGCGGATCGCGGGACAGTTCAGGATTCGGCAGCGCCCCTTGTTCCAGCGCCAGCCTTCCCCTCTCACGGGCCTCGGCAAACAGGCGTGTGTAGGTTTGGAGTTCCGCCTTCGCTTCTTGCGCCCGTCCCATGTGCTGCAGCACCTGTGCGCGCACGAAGTGGATTCGGTAGCTGGTCGGATCAAGCTTGGCGGCGGCGTTGATTTCGGTCAGAGCCGCCGCGTGCTTTTTCTCCCGGTCATACACCTGAGCCAGTTCCAGATGGGCGCTGGTCATCTTGGGGTCAAGCCGCACAGCCTGGAGCAGTACCGGTTCGGCTTTCTGATCTTCTTGCTGCAGGTAGTAGACCAGCCCCAGCTGGTCATAGCTGTAAACTACCGCGGGCTCGACCGCAATATCTGCGAGGAACTCCGCCTGCGCGTGTTCCAGGTCCTGCTTCCTCAAATACGCAAAGCCCAGATTGAAGTGGACGAAGGGCAAGTTCGGGTTCGCCTGAGCCGCCAGATTCAGTTCGGAGATGGCTTCATCGTACTTTTCGTGGTTAATGTAGGCCTTGCCCATGAAGAGGTGGACTTCCGGAGAGTCCTTGCCCGCTTCCAGCAATCGGCCCAGTGCCCGCTGTTCCAGTTCCGGTTGCTTCGCCTCGCCGGCAGCAATTCCCAAAGCGTACAAATAGTTCAGTTGATCCGATGCCTGCGGCCAGAGCGGCTCCAACGTGGCCACCGCGTCGGCATAACGCGCCACAAACAGGTAGCACAAGCCGAGCAGGTAGCGTGCCTGCATCGAACCGGGCACGTCGCGGACTACGCTTTTGAACGGCGCAATGGCGGAACGATAATCGCCTTCCCGGTAATAGGCGAGCCCGATGTTCAAGCGGATGCCGGGAACCTCGGGCGCCAGACCTTCGGCCCGGCGCAGCATTGCAAGCGCCGGATGCCACTGCTTGCGCCGCATCTCGATCACGCCCAGATTCGCGTAGGCTCCGGCAGCCTGGGAATTCACCGCAAGCACCGCGCGAAATGAGCGTTCAGCGCTGGCGAGGTCTCCATTCCTGAGCGCCGCTTCCCCCGCTTCGAAAAGTTCCTGTTGCTTGGCGTCCAAGGGCCGATCAGACCGTCGTGTTTGCGGCGCATCGGAATGAAGTTGCTGGGAAGATGTCGCAGGCAAAGCCTGTCCCGCAAGCGCAACGGGTATCAAGAGAACGAGCAGAACAAGGAATCTACGAACCATGGTTGCAACGCTTGCCGGGCGCTCCAGAGCGCACGCAGCATTTTACGCCTTCCCTCAAGGTGCACTCTTCCGCGAGTTTGGCGTCGTAGCGATCAAAGAGTCGAGCTCAGTATGCCACGAGAAATCCGAGGCAGCGCTCGCGGTAAAGATCTTCGTCAATGCGCAATGGAACCGTTTCGAGGGCAGTCACTCTTCCGACCAGGAGGCGTAAGAAAAGATCGGCGTAGCGCTTCCTTCCTTCGCCGACTTAGACCGCCACAAGCGTCTTTCGGCCGATTTTCTTCTTGACAATCAGCTGTGCGCAGCCGGATATTGGAACGTTTCAATGCAACGTTTCAGTACGCCGACTAGAGGTTTTCTTTACCTGACCGCGCAGATCGGCATAACGAGACGTTTCAGTGTGGGAGCAGTCCCTCCGGGGGATTAAACCGATGGAAAGGGCATTGCTCCGAGAGAGAGTCTTCTTCGACCGGACGTCAGGAATCACCAGTCCTATCGCTCCATTCGGATCCAGGAGGCGCAACGTGAATCTAACCGCTCTCATCCTTCGGCAAAGCTGTCGGCGCATATTTCAAACTGTGACTGTCGCCGTTATCGTCCTATTGCCGCTGGCACTGTTCGGTCAAGGCTACTTCGGAACTGTGAGCGGCGTTCTGACGGACCCGTCCGCGGCTGTGATCCAGGGGGCAAAAGTCACTCTTGCCGACGAGCAGAAAGGATATCGGTTTACCATCACGTCGGACAACGAAGGGCGGTACTTGTTCGCTTCGATCCCACCAGGCTTGTACTCCGTGTCGGCGGAAATCGCGGGCTTTGAGAAAACCGTACGCACCCACATTAAACTGAACGTCAGTGAGAACGCGACCGCCAATCTGACCTTGAAGATTGCCGGTGCGACCCAAAGAGTTGAAGTTAACGCCCAGACCCAAACCATCGCCACCGAAGATGCCGTGACCGGCCAGGTTGTCGACCGCAGGGCCATCAACGATCTGCCTCTGGTCGACCGCAACGTGTTCGATCTGACCTATCTGGCGGCGGGCGTCACCGATGTGGATGATCAGTGCCCCAATTGCGGCGGGACGAACTTTGTTTCCAACGGCAGCCGCGGGGCGAGCGCCGACATTCTGATGGATGGCGCTTCCATCACCAACTTCGAGCCCAACGGCGGCGTCACTCAAACCGTGTACCAGCCTTCGTCGGAAGCGGTGGAAGAATTTAAGGTGCAGCAGACCAATTTCAGCGCGGAGTACGGCTTTTCCGGCGCCTCGGTCATCAACATGATCACGCGCTCGGGCACGAACACGTTTCATGGCAGCGCCTACGATTTCATCCGCAACACGATCACGGACGCGAACAACTGGTTCAACGATCAGGCCGGCATTCCGATTCCGCCGGTTCACCGGCACAACTTTGGCGGCACCATTGGCGGCCCTCTCCTCAAGAACAAGACCTTCTTTTTCTTTGATTGGGATGGAACTCTGCAGAGCGGCATGGGCACCTACGTGGCGGGTGTGCCCAGCGCAGCCATGCGCACCGGTGATTTTAGCGAGGTGTGCACCTCCCAGGGCGGATCGTTCAATTCCTCTGGCATGTGTACGGATGGATCGGGGAATCCGTTGATCGCCGGGCAGCTTTATGATCCCTATTCGGGTGTCTATAACGCCGGCGACGGGGGTCCGGTTCGTAGCACTTTCATTCCCAACAACAGAGTTGACCTTTACAGCAGCCCGGGCAATCCGAATCTTCCCGGGAACCTTCAACCACTGGCTGGTCCAGGCAATCTGATCGATCCTGTGGCTCAGAACGTGATGAATTTGTTCCCTCTGCCCACGCCCAATCTCCCAAATTCCTCCATCTACAATAACTGGATCGCCTCGGGAGCGACTCCCAGCAATAACCAGCAGTTCGATATCAGGATTGACCATCGCTTCAGTCAAAAGAACCTGTTGAGCGCCAAGTACTCCCAGGACTGGAATTCCGTCACTCCCTTCAACTGCTTCAAGACCTTCATCGATCCTTGCGGCAGCGGACAGAACAAAGGCTCAGCACACCTGTTCGCGATCAACGATACCTACACCTTCAACCCCACCTTGCTGCTGACCACCACCTTCGGGATCACCCGCGGCGCCACGCGTATTAGCGCCTACAATTCGAGTCAGAACTCCAACCCACTCAGCACGCTGGGTTTTCCATCCTACTTAGGATCGAATGGTTTCAACGGGGTTCCCGCCATGTTCATCAACGATTATTTCGCGGCGGGCTTCCCCAACGCGGGAAACGATCCGTATGGCAATTACAAGCAAGGGCAGGTCACCGGTCAGTTCAGCGAGTTGCTGAGTAAGATCCACGGTCCGCATGAACTGAAATTCGGATTCGAGGCCCGGCTGCACCAACAGAATTACATCCAAACGAATGCCCCACTGGGATACTTCCAGTTCAACAACTCGGGCAGCTCGTTGTGTCCCTTTGTGGATCATCTTGCGGATTGCGGCGGAGATTCCATGGCCAGTTTTCTCATGGGCCAGCTGAGCGGAGGCGGGAGTAGCTTCTACGAAATCCAGTTCCAGCCCGCGACTGAAAATTATCAATACGCCACTTTCGCTCAGGACAACTGGAAGGTGACTCCCAAGCTGACCTTGAACCTCGGGTTGCGCTACGACGTATCGCTGCCGCGTACCGACCGCTTCAACCACCAGAACTGGTTCGATCCCAGCGCAGTAAGCCCATTGAATGGCGGCTCGATCAGCTACTCCGATCCGCTCACCGGCAACCCTGTGACGCGGCCACTGCTGGGCGGCGAGGTCTTTGCCAACTCGCACGAGCGTACCAATTATGTGACCGACTGGAAGGACTTCCAGCCACGGCTCGGCTTGGCCTTCCAGTTCGCTCCAAAAATGGTGTTGCGCGGCGGTTATGGAATCTACTACGGTCAGTCACGCTCGGGCGCCAGCGGAGTTGTGCCCTACGGCGGCCAAGGTTTCGACGAATACACCAGTGTGATTTCCACCTACCATAACGATGGCGCCACACCTTATCTGCACCTGAGCAACCCGTTTCCCAACGGATTAAACCAGCCCGCTGGTAGCTCTTTGGGCTTGTTGAACGATGTCGGCTATGGCGCCAATGGTCCGCTCCGCACCGCCGCCGCCAACCTGACTCCCTACGAAGAAAGCTGGAGCTTGGGGGTCGAGCGCCAAATGCCCTGGAACGTGGTTTTGGATGCCGAATATATCGGAAAGAAAGGAACCCACCTGCCTTTCAGCGGCGCCAATTCCCTCGACATCCTTGGGCCGCAAGTCGAAAGCTACAACGCGAATCAGATCAACGCTCTCAATACCTACGTGACCAATCCTTTCTCTTCGCTGAATGGTGGGCCGATCAGCGACCCGAACAGCACCCTATCGAGCGCGCAGGTCCAGGGCGTTCAACTGGAGCTTCCCTACCCTCAATTCACCGGAGTGACCACGGACGTCCAGATGATTGGAAGTTCGATCTATCACGGATTGCAGCTCAGCGCAGCCAAGCACTTCAGCAACGGCCTGGAGTTTCTGGTCAACTACACCTGGTCGAAGTCGATCGACGANNAACAAGCCGCAGATGGAGCGCAGCCTGTCGACCTTCGACATACCCTCCGTGCTGAAATTCAGCTACAGCTACGATCTGCCGTTCGGACGCGGCAAGGCCCTGCTCGGCAATATACCGCGCGTGCTCAACGCCGTTATCGGCGGTTGGAGGACCAACGGCATTTGGCAGATTGCGGACGGAAGGCCCCTGCCCATCACGGTTTCCAATGGTGGAACGCCCCTGCCCACGTATGGCTCGCAGCGGCCGAACCTCGTCGGCACGCCGAAACGCAACTATGGTCCCGACTGGCAGAACAGCTTTTTCGCCAATCCTGAGGTCTTCCAAATGCCGGCGCCGTTCACGCTCGGCAATATGCAGCGGACGATTGCAACCGTGCGATCACCGCTCATGTTCACCAGCGATCTGTCGGTGAACAAGCTGTTCCCGTTGTCGAGCGCGCATGAGGGCCTAAACCTGGAGTTGCGCATCGAGGCCCAGAACGCCTTCAATCATCCGCTCTTTAGTATGGGCTCGCCTGGCCCTTACGGCAGCAGTACTCTGAATGTCGGCGATCCCAGCTTCGGAGTGATCAGCAGCATGTCGCCAATCGGGCCGCGGCAGGTTCAATTGGCCCTGAAGGTCAACTTCTAAGCGTTGGCCGAATTCTTACGGGAACCGCAATTCGGGGCGAAGTTCATCTTCTGTTGGTGGGCTAACGCTNNCGCTCTAGCCAGGCGAAGGAAAGCGTCGAGAATTTCTTTGCCCAAGCTCGGAATCGACAAGCCGATGGCACCCACTCCCCTGCGCCAATCCGAGTCTTCTGCATTGCAGCGAACCAGACGATTCGTGACCATTGTGTGTCTGCTTGCGGTCGTCGCCGTTGCATCGCCGCTGCCAAACGCCCTTGGCAGTCAGAATCAAAGCCCAGACCAGACCAAAGACCAAGCGAAAGGCCAAGCTAAAGATCAGGCCCCGCACACCCTCGAACTCTCTCGCGCGGATTATCTCGACCGCGTCCAAGCTATCTGGACGGCGCAGATGATTGCGCAATTCACCGGTCTCCGCTTCGAACACCAGGTCGCTTCTGCCGTTCCCGTCACTCCCATGAGTCACCTGCCCGGCTACGCTCCGGTGGATGACGACTATTACTACGAAATGGTGGCCGTACGCGCCTTCGAAAAGTACGGACCCGAGCTCACGGTCGAGCAACTGGGCCAGCAGTGGCTCGAAAACAACGCAGGTTCCTGGGGATCGAGCGAGCAGGCGCTGCTCCTGCTCAAGCGCGGAATCAAGCCTCCCGACACCGGCCACCCCCGCTACAACAAACTATGGTGGACCATTGGGCCGCAATTCAGCAGCGACCTCTATGGCGCTCTTGCGCCCGGCATGCCCAATGTGGCCGGCGGACTGGCGCGGCGGCTCGGCCACATCAACGGTTATGCCGAAGGAACCGATGGCGGCGTATTCATCGCCGGAATGATCAGCATCGCATTTGCCGAACACGACACGCATGAGATCGTCCGCCAAGCCGCCACGCTCATCGACCCGCAATCGCCCTACCGTCAATCGCTCGACATGGTGATCTCCATGGCCGAAAAAGGCTTTGGACCGGAACAAATCTGTCGCGCTCTGGACCAGCGCTGGGGAATCGAATATCCCGCCACCAACAACGCCGTTCTGAACGGCGGATTCGTAGCCGTCGCTGTCTGGTTCGGTGAGGGAGACTTTCAGAAGACGCTGCAGCTTGCCGTGCACGCGGCCGATTTCGCCGATTCCGACTGCAACGCGGCCAATTCCGCCTCCGTGGTTGCGGCCATGCACGGCATGAAGGCGCTTCCCGCGGAACAGGTCGCCGAACTTCACGACCGGATTTTCGGTTCCCGCATGGGTCCGTTGCATCTGACTCCGCCGGTGGACGAAAGCATTTCCGCCCTCGCTCGCCGCACCGCGGCCGTCGGGGAAGCCATCCTGCTCTCCCACGGCGCCACTTTGGATTTGGATTTGGATAAAGACACTCTTCGTATCCCCGTGCAGGAGCCGATCACTCAGCCCGCCGAGCTCTTCAAACTGGCCGACCTCATGCGCTACTGGAATCCAGAATGGACCCTCGAGCGCGCCGGATTTGGGGGCGCCGGCGGCGGCTTGGAAGGCATTCGCGGCATAACGTTCCTCGAGGGAGACGTGCTCGCCACTTATCCGCGTGACGAAGTTCGCGGAACGCTCTTGCGCCGCTCGGTGAGATTAAGCCAACATCCCCGGCTGATTTTCCGGGCGGGAGTTGATCCGGGCCGAGCTTGGCAATTGCAGGTGTACGTGAACGACGAGAAAATCCTGGATACGGTTTTGCTCGGATCGTCTTCGCTCGGAGCGTCCTCGCTCGGATCGTCGCAGCAACGCCTCTGGAAAACGTTCCGCCTTAATCTATCGAGGTACGCGCGACAGGATGTCGTCCTGCGCCTGTACCAGCGAGTCCTGATTCCCCACCGCGAAGCTGGAAATGCCTACTGGCGCGACCTCGCCCTTGAGTAAACTTTTCCCCCGCCCTAAAGTCCCCGCGCGTCCTGCCGATGTATGAAAAAGCGAACGCAAGTAGGAAGCAGTAAGCGGTAAGCGTTTCTGCGATTGGAGATGAGTACAGTCTCATGTCTATACGTGCTCTCATCGTCGACGACTCCTCGGTCATGCGTAAGATCGTGGACCGCTCCCTGCGCCAGGCAGGCATCGAAATATCTCAGACCTTCGAGGCTGGGAACGGAGCCGAGGCGCTGACCGTTCTCCAGGATACCCGGGTCGATCTCATTCTCTGCGACATCAATATGCCGGTCATGGACGGGCTGGAGTTCATCAAACAGCTTCCGACAGTCGAGAACGCCAAAGGCGTGCCCGTTGTCATGATCACAACCGAGGGCAGCGAAGCCCACGTGGTGCAAGCTCTGGCCTGTGGCGCTCGCGGTTACATTCGCAAGCCGTTCACCGCGGATCAGGTGAAAGAGCACGGCATCCCCATATTGGCAGGAAAACCATGACCTCCGGGGCCCAGCCGTTCATCAGCGATAACCCGCACCAAGCCTGGCTTCCCATGCTTGAACTGTCTACGCAGGAAGTCTTCGAACTCATGCTGGCCTCCCACCTGACAAAGCCCGTAACGCCGGCACCCGAGGCGGCCATGAACATTACTGGCATGGTGGGACTTGCCGGACAACTGTGCGGCGTCTTGAGCATTGCTTGTGATGAAAAGTCGGCTGCCCTCATGGCTTCCAAGATGCTGGGCATTGAATTGGACAAAGTCGGTCCGGAGGTTGCGGACGCGCTCGGTGAAGTCTGCAACATGGTGGCGGGAAACTTCAAGAACAAGATTCCCGGTCTGGGGGATGGCTGCTTGCTCTCCCCACCCTCGGTAATCACCGGGAACGACTATAGTATCCATTCCATGGCACAGACCCCGTCCCTGGAAGTCGGTTTCCTGTTCGAAAACATGCCCATCATCGTGTCTGTCCAAGTCCACAGCTAGCCTCTCGGTTTGAAAACAGCTGGGTGCTTGCATACGGACGACGTGTGCTCGTGTTCCCTCTCCCGTGAGAGTTTCCCGGTTCGTTTGCAGACCTGGTGCGCCTGGACCGCCGGCGCCCCGGGTTCAGTCTCGGTTCGCTTTCAGTTTCGTGCCGCGCTTCCTCCGAAGATGCTGGACACCAGCGCGAAGACCTCTCCGATTGCTTCGTCCAGCTCAAACGTGAAGCGCACCAAGTCCACACCGTCGAGTTCGCGGTGTTCCTTCAAAAGAATTTCCCAGGCTGGGTTGGAAACCCAATCCACTCTGCGCCGCTCATAGTAGCCGTAACCCATGCCGCGCATGCGGCAAAGCAGATCGCTCAGATGAACCAGCGCCACCAGGGGTTGCGCCGCCCGGCTGCGCTCCGGGGCATGGTGATGTGCGATGACCTGCACCATATCGTCGGCGAGGTGCCATTTCTCGGCCAGTTCGCGTCCCGTCTCGCAGTGGCTAAATCCCATGGTGGCGTGCTCCGCCTCGTCGATCGGAATCTGCTCCGTCGTTGCGTGCGCCATGGCCACGCTAAGCTCGTTGGGAAACGCGATGCAGTTCACCAGAATTCCGATGTCGTGCAGCAGGCCCGCCATGTATGCCTTGTCACTGTCGGCCGCAGCCAGTTTCTCGCTGAATTTCCGGCACACCATAGCGCAACCCAGGGAATGCCTCCAGAACACTACCGGGTCGAGGCCCCCGGCTTTTGCGGGGAAGGCGTTGCTCAGGCAACAAGTGAGCAGAATCGTTTCCACCCGCCGCAGCCCCAGCGTGATCATGGCGGCCCGGATCGTTTCGGGCGACTTGGCCAGGCCGAATAAGGGTGAACCGGCCATGCGCAGGCACTGTGCCGCAATGGTGTTGTCATAAGACACTAACTTCACCACGTCATCCAGTTTCACGCGCTCCGGCGGCAAGTTCAGCAGTTCCAGCAAAGGTACAAAAACCGCCGGGATGGATGGCATGGTCTCGATGCGCGCCACGCGCTCTCGAATGGTTGCGGCGAGGGAAGTCGGGGTCATAGCTTGCCACTCTTGAGGGACGGTTTCCAATACGCGATCGTCCCGGGAAAATGGACCAGATGAAATTTGTCGTTCAACTTGAACAGCGACTCCGAAGTCCCCAGGAAGAAATACCCGCCGAAGTTGAGATTGCTGTAATAGTGGTCGATCACTTTTGCCTTCGAGGGACCATCAAAATAAATCAGCACGTTGCAGCAGAAAATCAGGTCCATGCCTTTCATGAACAGCATGCGGGAGTCGTCCTGCAGATTCAGCCGGCTGAAGGTGATCAGCTTCTTCACCTCCGGACGTATCTGCAGCTTCTTCTCATCGATCGGCGAAAAATACTTGCGCTTGAAATAGTCGGTAGTGGCGCGCAGTGCGTAGTCGCCGTAAATGCCGGCTTTCGCGGTTTCCACCGAGCGGTCATTCAGATCCGTCGCCAGGATTTCCACCGTCCAGCCTTTTAGCAGCCGATCGCTTTCCTCCATCATGTTCATGGCCAGCGTGTAGGACTCCTCTCCCGTGGAACAGCCCGCACTCCAGATGCGCAGCCTCTTTACTACCTGCTTGCTTTTGTCCTGGACCAGTTCGGGCAGAATTACTTTCCGCAGCGCGTCGAGCTGAGGCGGGCTTCGGAACAGGCAGGTTTCTCCAATCGTCACTTCGTTGAGCAACTGCCGGAGTTCTGCTTCCCGGTTCGTATGCACGGTAAGCAGATCCCAATACTCGCGCGGAGTGCGGACTGCCAACTGTTTCATCCGCCGCCCGCAGGCGTCCGCCATCAGATAGAGTTTCTCCTCAAGCTGGAAAATCCCGCACACCTTGTACACCAGGTCCCGAATTTGCCGGAAGATGGGGTCGATGGGTTCGGCACCCTTTGAAGAAAACGGTGTCGTCATTGCGGTTTGGGTCCCGATGTTCATTTTGCTCGATACTCCAGGGCGGCCGAATGGTCCTCGGTTGAGGCGACGCGAGGTGCATGGCTCTGCATCACGCGTCGCGTGATTTCCTGTCCCAGTTGATCCAGGGGATAGACGGCATCGGCCTGCCCTGCGCCGTACACCAGGCCGGGCATCCCCCACACCACGGCGGAAGCTTCGTCTTGAATGATGACTTCACCGCCCCTCTCACGAATCAGTTGTGCTCCAATCACTCCGTCTGAGCCCATGCCGGTCATCACCACGCCCAGAGCGCTCGCCCCATACACTTGAGCGACCGAGCGAAACAGCACGTCGACCGCTGGACGGCAGGAGTTCTCGGGTCGGTCTTGATTCAGTTCCAGACGCGCGCCTACGCCCGCGCCTTTTACCGTCATGTGAAAGTTTCCCGGTGCGATCCACGCTTGTCCGGCGCAGAGCACCACTCCCGCGCTCCCCTCCTGCACTGGAATCGCCGAGTGCGCCGCCAGCCGTTCCGCCAGCAAGCGCGTAAAGATCGGCGGCATATGCTGCACCACGACGATGGGAACCGGAAAGCCCCGAGGAATTCGCGGCAGCACTTCCCCCAGCGCATTAGGACCGCCGGTGGATGTGCCGATCGCCACAATCTCAATGCGCCGGTGGGCCGGTCGGCGCACCGGTATCGGCGGACGAGGCGGAGGCAATGACTTAAGCCTCGTGACCGGTCCAGCGCACAATGCCTTGATCTTCGGGAGCAGTTCGGCGCGAATCGCGGCGATCGCCGCGGCCGGGCTGCCGGTGTTGCTGGGTTTCGTGGCGTAATCCGATGCGCCCAGCGACAAAGCGTCCAGAGTCGCCGACGCTCCACGCTCGGTGAGCGTGCTGAACATGACGACCGGCAGTTTGGGATAAAGCTTGCGCAGTTCCGCCAGCGTCTCCAGCCCGTTCATCACCGGCATTTCAACGTCGAGGGTGATCAGGTCAGGGTGGAGCTGCGCAATCTTCGCTAGCGCAATCCGGCCGTTGCTCGCCGAACCCACCACCTCGAGCTCGGGATCTCCGGACAAGGTCTCGCAAAGCAGCTTGCGTACCACCACTGAATCGTCCACTACGAGAATGCGGATTCGAGTCATCGCTGAGTCATGCCTGTCTATTCGCTGCCGCCCCGCCAATTTCTTCGAAGCATCGATTAGCCCACATGCGCTCCACCTCTAGGCTCCGTGTGCTCTTGCTTTTGGCTTAAACGGAGCCGGTTGGGAACGGGTTCCCGGTTCGCTGGCCTTCTCGGACGCTGATTGCGCCCCCAGCACGTCATCCCAAAACGAGCTTTCGGAATTGATCGCGGAGACCCCGATCTGGCCCGCCCGAGCGGTATGTTCTTCTCCTGCCCACTCCACCTGAAATGCTTCCTGCTTGTTCCCGCGGGCGAGAGAAATTTTGCTGCCCGGCCGGAGTTTTCCCCGGATGCCTTTCAGATGAGCTCCCTGCCGGCTGACGTTGACCGTGATCACTTCCTGCTCGAGAGGCGGTCCGCCGTCCGCGGCGGCGGTCAGCCGGACGGGCAACGCCATATCGATCCGGGGATCACGGCGCTCGATTTTGAACTGCGCCATGAGTTTGCTCAACTGCGCCGCGATTTCGGCCAAGTCCTGCGCCGCTTTTTGTGACTCCTGTGCGCGCGTCGAAGTACCATTGGCGGACTCGGCTACTGCCCCGATGGTGGCCGAGATGTCTCCCGCTCCCGTGGCGGCTTCGCTGGCGTTGCGCGTCATCTCATTGGTGGTCGCACTCTGCTCCTCGACCGCGGCCGCGATGGTCGCCGAAATGTCGTTGATCTGGTTGATCACGCCGCTGACCGTGCCGATCGCCGTCGCCGCACCCTTGGTGTCCGCCTGAATGGCGGTGATTTTGTGACCAATGTCTTCGGTGGCTTTGGCGGTCTGCTTGGCGAGTTCCTTTACTTCGTTGGCCACTACGGCAAAACCCTTGCCGGCTTCTCCGGCACGGGCGGCTTCGATGGTGGCGTTCAGAGCGAGCAGGTTGGTCTGCTGCGCGATGGAAGTAATGACCTTGATGACTAAGCCGATCTCCGCGCTGGACTGGCCCAGCTTAGTCACGGTGGCGTTGGCCGCCTGGGCTGCGTTGACGGCGGTGGAGGCCACTTTGGCGGCTTCATTGGTGTTGGCTGCGATGCTCTGAATGGTCGAAGTCATCTCCCCGGCGCCGGCGGAAAGGCTCTGCAGATTCTGGCTGACCTGCTGGGTGACGCGGGAAACGGCGTTGGCCTGGATCGCGGTTTCCCCGGAATTGGTAGTGATCTGCTGGTTGGCGGCGAGCAGTTGCTCGCTGGCCGTTGTCAGCTTATGGGTATGGGCCACCACCCCCCGCAGGAGTTCCTGCATTTTGTCCATGAATACGTTGAAGAGGCGGCTCACTTCGCCCAGTTCGTCGTTGCCAAAACCCCCGGCGATCTCCAACCGCCTGGTGACATCGCCCTCGCCCTCGGCGATATCCTGAATCATTCGGGTCAAGCGCTGGAGTGAGTGGGAGAGCTTTCGCATCAGCGCAAACAACACGCCCGCGGCGGCTAGCAGCGTGAAGAAACTGATGAGGAAAACGGCTATCGAATTGGCGCGCGAGGTTTCAATCAGTCCCTGCGTGGAGGCGCGGATGGCAAAGGCGCCGCGCAAGTCGCCGGCCTTCATGCCTTCCTTGGTATAGCCAAAGGGATCTTTCTGTCCGACGGGGCCCCCGTGACACACCAGGCAATCCGAGGTGAGACGCACCGGCTGGGCGTAGCGCATCACATCCTCTCCGTTCTCCACTCGTCGTTCGGAATACTCCTTCAGCGACGCGTCTTTTTGGAAGTTTTCGAGAGCGCGGCGTTCGAAATCATCGGGCTGGTTCTTGGGATTGCGCGGGGTCAGAGATGGAGTGCGGAACGTCATTTTTTGCGCTTCCGCGTACTTTTGGGCGACGTTCCAGGCCACCACTACCGGCACCTGCTGCACATGCTTAAAGTCTCGGTCCGGCACCATCAGATCGATGTTCTCAGAGAACCAAGCGCGGGTGGCGCTGGCCATGCCGACGATCTGGCGCACCTTGTCGCGAAACGCTTCCTCCGCCTGCTGGTTCACGCGGTGCTGCGTGATCCAGAAGCTGGCCGCGGAGGTCACGACCAACGTGGCGAGAATCGCTGCCACAATCCTTACCGTGATGCTCGCCGTCTTCAGCATTGACATCTTCCTTACGAGGTGGACCGCACGCGCCTTCTATCTGCGCGATGGCGATCACTGCCGCTAGGACATTCCAATATGTCGCGCTTCGATCGAAAGCGGCGATCTACGTTTCAAATCGGCGGAAAGGAGAAGTCTCTTTAGCGAACGGATGCCGCCCCTCCCATGGCCACACAGCCAGTGTGGGCTGCCTGGCTTTCCGTTGGTAGAAACACCACCCGTTGAGGCACCCGTCACGAGCCTGCATCACCCGCTCTCAGGCGTGCGCCGCCATGCTTCTGGTCCCAGACCTTTGGCTGCCGCTATCGGCATTAATCTTGAACTGCTCGACCAGTCGCCGCAGTTCGGCCGAGGTCTCCACCAGCTGCTGTGCCGCTTTCTGCGTATCGCCGGCTCCGCGCGACGTGCTCTCCGCCGCCTGCGCCACGCCCGCAATATTGCTCGTGATCTCTCCGCTGCCATGCGCCGCTTCGCTTACATTGCGCGACATCTCGTTGGTCGTCGCATTCTGCTCTTCCACTGCCGTCGCTATCGTGCTGGAGATGCCATTCACCTGGTTGATCACCTCGCTGATCGAGGCAATCGCTTCCACCGCCGCCTTGGTGTCGGTCTGAATGGCTTCGATCTTCCGGCTGATGTCTTCCGTTGCCTTCGCAGTTTCCTTCGCCAGTTCTTTCACTTCGTTGGCCACCACGGCGAACCCTTTGCCAGCTTCTCCAGCGCGCGCAGCTTCAATGGTGGCATTCAAAGCCAGCAAATTCGTCTGCTGCGCGATGGATGTGATGACCTTGATGACCTGCCCAATCTCGTTGGAAGATTCGCCCAGCTTGGAAACGGTGACCGTCGTGGTCTCGGCGACGTGGACGGCGGAGGTGGCGATCCGGGCCGCTTCGCTGGCGTTCTTGGCAATCTCCTTGATGCTGGCACCCATCTCTTCGGCGCCAGTGGCAACGGTCTGAAGATTCTGGCTGACTTGTTGTGTGGCGTTCGAAACCACTTTCGCCTGAGCCGAAGTCTCCTCGGAATTGGGGGTGATCTGCTGGCTGGTGCTCGACAGCTCTTCGCTGGCGCTGCCGATCTGAAGCGACGAACCGGCGATGGACTGGATCACTCCATGAAGGTTGTTCTTCATGCGGTTCAACGCCACGCTCGCCTGGCCGATCTCGTCCTGCGAGGTGATTTCGAGGTCATTGACGGTCAGATCGTTTCCCGAGATCACTTGGATCATGGCCGCCATCTTCGACATGGCGCCGGTGATGGAACGTGTGATAAGCATGGCGACGGCTAACCCAATCGCAATGCCCGCTACGGCTAGCATCCATATCACGGAGCGGGCGCGCGATTCGGCCGTGGTTTGCTCGGCCAAGATCCCGTCCTTTAGCTTGTCTTCCAAAGCGTTGAAGTCCGCGACGGCGTTGCGTAAATGAGTACGAGCCTCAGCCGTCGGCGGGCTGAAGGCGAGTTCTACTGCCTCGTTTGTTTTTCCCGCCCTCCGCAGTTCGATCTCCCGGTCGGCGATGGCGCGGTATTCATCAAATGTGTGCCGGATTTCGGTATGGAGACGCTTGCCTTCTTCGGTCTTAACAGTCTCCTGCAGGCGGTCCATATTCTCATTGAATTCCTGTTTGCCCTGATCGTCGATCTTCAGGAGATCCTCTTTCCCTGTGAGCAGGAAACCCCGGATACCGGTTGTCTGTTTTTCGATCTCGGCCTCAATCTGAGAACCTCTGTCCTTTTTTGTCATCATGCCAGTGACCCGGCCAGATATGTCCGCGAGTCGGCTGACGGCGCCGTTGGCCACAAACCCCATCGCCACAAGAATCAGCAGCAGACTGCCAAACCCCAATCCCAATTTCATCTTCAAGCTCAGTCTGTTCATCCCCTTTTTCCTTCTCCGAGACTTCCCCGTGATTGGAGCCCAAATCCGGCGCGGATCTGCCTTCTCAGTTTCAAGTTCCCCCTCGTCGTTTTGAAGAGATCACTCCGTTTAGGCGTGCGCCGCCATGCTTCTGGCCCCAGCCCCTTGGCTGCCGCCGTCGGCCTTGACCTTGAACTGCTCAACCAGTCGACGCAGTTCGGCCGAGGTCTCCACCAGCTGCTCGGCCGCCTTCTGCGTATCGCCGGCTCCGCGCGACGTGCTCTCCGCCGCCTGCGCCACGCCCGCGATGTTGCCCGTGATCTCGCCGCTGCCGTGCGCCGCTTCGCTCACGTTGCGCGACATCTCATTGGTCGTTGCATTCTGCTCTTCCACCGCCGTCGCTATCGTGCTGGAGATTCCGTTGACCTGGTTAATGACTTCGCTGATCGATGCAATCGCTTCCACCGCCGCCTTGGTGTCGGTCTGAATGGCTTCAATCTTCCGGCTGATGTCTTCCGTGGCCTTCGCAGTTTCTTTTGCCAGTTCCTTCACTTCATTGGCCACGACTGCGAACCCCTTGCCGGCCTCACCGGCGCGGGCGGCTTCGATCGTGGCATTCAAAGCCAGCAGATTGGTCTGTTGCGCGATCGAGGTGATCACCTTAATGACCTGCCCAATCTCGTTCGAAGATTCGCCGAGCTTCGACACGGTGACCGTCGTGGTCTCGGCGACGTGGACGGCGGAGGTGGCGATCCTGGCCGCTTCGCTGGCGTTCTTGGCAATCTCCTTGATGCTGGCGCCCATCTCCTCGGCGCCGGTGGCGACGGTCTGCAGATTCTGGCTGACCTGCTGTGTGGCGTTGGAAACGACTTTCGCCTGAGCCGAAGTCTCCTCGGAATTGGCCGTAATCTGCTGGCTGGTGCTGGATAGTTCCTCGCTCGCCGCCGACACGTGCAGCGAATTCTCCGTGATGGCGAGGATCATGCGCTTCAGGCTGCCGCTCATTTTATTGATCGCCGTAGTCAGGTCGCCAAGTTCGTCCTGGCTCTGAATCTTCAAGTCGTCGCGGGTCAAGTCCCCATCGGCGATGGCTGCGGCTTGAACCAGAACCGCCTGCGTTGCGCCAGAGATGCTGCGGCTCAGGAAAATGGCCACGAGGATTCCGATGCCCAGTGCCACAAAAGTGGTCAGCGCCATGGTCAGATTCATCGATCGCGTCGCCGAATTCAGTTCTTCATGGTTCTCCTTCAGAAGTTTGTCGAGGGAGTCCGCGGTATCTCCAAGGGATGTC
This sequence comes from Acidobacteriaceae bacterium, assembly GCA_003165855.1. Lineage (GTDB taxonomy): Bacteria > Acidobacteriota > Terriglobia > Terriglobales > Acidobacteriaceae > Sulfotelmatobacter. The sequence continues at coordinate 22,658 of PMXH01000566.1, forward strand.
CTCATTGCGTTGTTGAGCGGTGTAGCCTGGTCCGCATAGTCGTTCCCCGCTTTCACAACCGCATCCCGTTCGCCGCTGGCGGCGTGAGCGATCATAGCGTCTTGGACTTCCCGGAAGGCGGGCATGGTCTTTTTGATCTCGGCCAGGCGGTCGCGGTTCGCCTGAAGCGTCCATCTGGGAGCCAGTTCGTCCAGCCGGGCGACGTCTTTGTCGACCGCGATCCAAGTATCATCGGCAAGCTTCTTCGCATGCTCTCTCCGCGTTGGGTCCTCTCCCCCGAGGATTGCCTGACGGCCTTTGTTTCCCGCCTGATTCAGATCCCTCTGCAACTCTCGAATGGCTTCGACCGATGGAACGCGTAAATCGAAGGCAAAATCCTGAATCTGCTTGACGTCGGTCAACTTCACGTAGCTCAGTACGCCGCTGACGACCATCAACGTCAGGATCACTCCAAAGCCCAGTCCGAGTTTCTTTCCCAGTGTGAGTTTCATTGTTCTTCTCCCCAAGCTTTCCGAATCTCTGAAGTCAAGAACGTTGGCCGCGTCGCCCGAGCCCGCTATCGCCCGGCCGCCGCGGTTTCCGCCACATCCGTCATCTGGCATGCTTTTTCAATGTCCAGCACATGCATGAGCCGGTCGTTCAGCTTATGCACCCCGAGGATGATGGTCCGCACCGA
>PMXH01000102.1 GCA_003165855.1 Acidobacteriaceae bacterium
ATCTCGTTCTCGTGGTGGGGAAACATCAGATCCTCGCCGCCCGCATGCAGATCGAAAGACTCGCCCAGGTACTCCATGGACATGGTCGAGCACTCGATGTGCCAGCCCGGACGCCCCGGCCCGATCGCTGTGGGCCACGAGGCTTCGCCCGGCTTCGGCGCCTTCCACAGGGCGAAGTCGCGGGCGTTGTCTTTGTCGTATTCGTCCACGTCGACGCGCGCGCCGTCGGTCATGCCGGCAAAATCTTTTTTCGAAAGCTTGCCGTAGCCGGGGAATTTCGCGATGCGGAAATAGTAGGAACCGTCGTCGGTGCGGTAAGCGAAGCCCTTCTTTACCAGTTCGGCAATGAAGTCGGCCATCTCGTTGATGTGTTCGGTCGCGCGCACCAGAATTGGCCGCTCAATGTTCAACGTAGCCGAATCTTCCAGGAAGGCCTGGGTAAACTTCGCGGTGTATTGCTGCACGGTCACGCCGTCGCGCGCGGAGTTGCGAATGATCTTNNCGTCCAGCGGATGAAAGTCTTCGATCTTTCCGGAAAGAGTGTTATAGAGGCGGAGTGCCATAGATGATGACGAGTTCGTGAGTGCCGGGCGAATCTTTCATTCTAGGGTGCGGCTGGAAAAGCGGTCAAATGGAGGGAGGAATCCAGCAGCATGAGCGGCGCCATCACCCGCCCCTTGCAAAAAGCGCAAGGAGCGGGGCACCCTTGTAATCTTCGAAGGCGCGTCGAGATATTACTGCAGCAGCCGCCAAGCCCCATACGCCCACACGACCGGGACGGCGAAGAGCATGGCGTCGATGCGATCGAGCATGCCTCCGTGGCCGGGGAGAATCGTGCCGGAATCTTTTGCTCCGGCGCCGCGCTTGATGAGCGACTCGACCAGATCGCCCAACTGCGCCGCAATGTTGACCACCGCCGACAACAGAATGATCGGCCACAGTTGCGGCTGCTCCAACCCGAACATGCCATCGCGCCGTTCGATCAATCCAATCCGCAGCAGCGCGGCGCTGATTCCGGGCGCGTGCTGCATCCACAGCGTGCCGACGATCACGCTGGCCATGATCGACGCCACCGCGCCTTCCCAAGTTTTCTTCGGGCTGATTTCCGGCGACATGCGGCGCCGCCCCAGCGACTTGCCCACGAAGTAAGCGAAGATGTCTCCCGCCCAAACCACCAGAAGCAAGTAAAGCAACCAGAATGCTCCCGCCCACTGCTGGCGCAACTGCACCAGCATGGCCATGGGCAGAGCGATATAGGCGAAGGCGAACGCCGAGGCCGCCGCCGCCGGATAGGCGCTGCTCATCTGCGACCGCCGCATGGTGATGGTCAGAAAAATGAATGGAGCGATGGCCGCGGCAAATCCCACCCCAAGGACGAACTTCAGCGCCGAGAGTTGCGGGGCTTCGCCGGCCGCACTCGCCGCCAGCAGCAGAAAACACAGTCCCACGAAGACGTAGGTTGGCAGACGCAGCGGCTGCACCCCGTAGGATTCGGTGAGCTTTAGAAATTCCTGCACCGTGACGAGCGCCACGGCTGCCGCTACCACAGCCACCACCGGCACCGGCGCGCGCAGCACCAGCAACATCACAATCGGAATCAGGACAACCGCGGTCGCGATGCGCTTTAGCAAGTGAGATAGGCCACGCTACTGCGTGCTCAAGATTCGTGAAGTTTCGTATCAGGGTATGCCTTCAGGCATACCGTAAGTGCAGCATCATCAATCGCGCCTTCAGGCGCTGCGCGTTTCAGCCGGGATGATTCAGTCCGCCGTAGCGCCGCTCGCGTTTCTGATACTCGGCAATACCCTCCAACAAATGCGAGCCTCGGAAATCAGGCCACAACGTTGACGTCACATAGATCTCGGCATAAGCCAACTGCCACAGCAGGAAGTTGCTCAGCCGCATCTCACCCGAGGTGCGCACCACCAGATCCGGATCGGGCAAATCCCGCGTGTAAAGATGACGCCCGACCGTGTCTTCGTCAATCCGCAGATGCTCCAGCCCGCCGTTCTGCGAAGCGGCGTTCACCATGGAGCGGAACGCATCCACCAGTTCGCTGCGCGCGCTGTAGTTCAGCGCCAGCGTGAGCACCGTCCCGGTATTGCGCGCCGTACTCTGGCGCGCCCAGGCCATGCGCTCCTGCACATCTTCCGGCAGTTCGTGCTGCCGCCCAATGTATTCCAGGCGGATGTTGTTCTTGTTGAGCGTGGGAACTTCCGCCTTGAGATAGCGGCTCAACAGACGCATCAGGAAGTCGACTTCGCTCTTGGGCCGCTTCTTCCAGTTCTCTTCCGAGAAGGCGTAAAGCGTAAGCGCATGAATGCCGATGCGCGCCGCTGTCTCCACCGTGGAGCGCACCGCCGCCACTCCGGCACGATGTCCGGCCACACGCGGCATGTGGCGCCGTTTGGCCCAGCGCCCGTTGCCGTCCATGATGATCGCGATGTGTCGTGGGAGCCGCTCTGGATCAAGCTGCCGGTAGATTTCCGTTTCCTTGCGATCCAGCCCGGCGGGAACTTTGTGCTGCAACGTGATCCCCTTCGCATTGAAGCTAACATAGCCGGGAAGCGGGTCGCAATGACGCGAAGGGCACGCCTTCCCGGTAGCGGAAAGCCTCGACTTACGACTCTGCTTTGAAAGGGCGCGGCGTCAAGCCGCGCCGTAAAAACCCACATATCCAACAGCGGCTTCAGCCAAGAACGGCAGTTGTTGGGCAAAGCCAGGGGGTACCACCCCTCTTGTCTGGAGCGTAAATAGTTAGCGAAGAATTCTCCGCGAACTATTTTGCGGGGCCTCCTAAATCGGGAAGGTCCCGAACAGCCAATGCAAACCATGGCCGAAAAGTTTGGCCTTCTTGGAGCCATCGCGTATCGGATATACTAGCTTTTGTGAGGCAGCAGAAGAGCCCCGAAGTCGGTCAATCCGCGCAGGCGCCAAAGAAACTGCAAGGGAAGGAACTGCGCCGCGTCATGGAAGAATTTCGCGACACCAAAGACGACCGTCGTGCCAAAGAATTAAAGAAGATCATCAGCTCCTCCATCTGCGGTGGGTAAATGCCGTTTGGCAAACTCAACCTCAGACCCTCCAAAAGCAAAGTTGAAAAACTGCTGGACCGGGTTCGCACCCGAGAGATCACAGTGGACGACCTTATGGCGTTTCACGAATGGGCTCAAGCAGCCAGGCAATACCCCAGCGGAGATTGGTGCAAAGACTTCGGAACGTTTAAAGCTGTGGGAACAGGCCTGGAGCTGGACACCTTCCTGAACAAAGATCAACCGTGTTGGGGCGAAAGGCTTGACGATCGGTTCCGACGATAAGCTGGTAGCGGAGGCGATACTAAGCTTTCGCCGCTTCTTCCGGCACGATCTTCAACTCCAGCTTCTCGGTCCGCCGCAGCACCGTCAGCGCGCAGCTTACGCCGACGCGAACATCGGTGAGCACGCGGTGCAGATCGTCCACGCCAGCCACTGCCTGACTTTCCAGCGCGACGATCACGTCGCCTTCGCGCACGCCCGCGCGCTGTGCCGGACTCTTCTCCTCCACCGACAGCGCGACCACGCCCGTTTCCTTCGGCAAATCATAGAAACGCACCACGCGGCGATGGATCGGCACGGTCTGCGCCGAGACGCCGATGTAGCTGCGGCGAATGCGTCCGTCGCGCAGAAGGCGGCTGGCCACGAACTTCGCCGTGTTGATGCCGATGGCGAAACATATTCCCTGCGCTGGCAAAATGGTCGCCGTGTTCACGCCCACCACTCGCCCCGCGGAATCCACCAGCGGTCCTCCGGAGTTGCCCGGATTGAGCGCGGCATCGGTCTGGATCACGTCATCGATCAGTCGCCCGGAATACGAACGCAATGAACGACCCAGCGCGCTCACCACGCCCGCCGTCACGGTTGACTGAAAGCCATAGGGATTGCCGATCGCAACCACCAGTTGTCCCACGCGAAGCTGTTGCGAATCGCCGAGAGCAGCGGCGGTGAGGCCAGGCTCGTCCACTCGCGCTTCGTTTATGCGGATCACGGCCAAGTCGCTCGCCGGATCGTCTCCGATCGCGCTTGCCGGCATGCGGCGGCCGTCGGCCAGCGTCACCTCGATGCGCTGCGCGTCATGCACGACATGGCTGTTGGTGAGAATCAGGCCATCGGGAGTGAATACGAACCCCGAGCCTCCTCCGCGCCGTTCACCCGAGCGCGTCCGGCCTGCGGATTGATGCACTTCGATGTTTACCACCGATGGGCTGATGCGCTTGACTGCGCCGGTTACCGCGCGTGAATACGCATCGAGCAGAGAATCGTCGGCAGAACTCGCGGCCGGCGCCGGTCCCCGCTGCGACTCCTCTCCCCATCCGTTCGCTTCAGGTTGATTCAACGATGCAGGGTGGGCAGACAGCGGAGAATAAACACTTCCAGCTTCTTCCAAGTTCATGCTGGATAGATGTCTGTCGATCTATTTCGGATTCACACCGCGCTGAGGCCAGAAAAAAGCCGGGACCAAGGTCTGGTCCCGGCATTGAGTTGGCTGGTTGCCCGGATAAATTGAGCCGTTTAGCAGGCATGACCCTGAGCGGAGCCGAAGGGGCGAACCTGCTGGCGAAATCCTGAGCCGCGCTTTTTGCGGCGAAGGATCTCGATTCGCTTTGATTACGCAGTCCTTCTCGGCCGCACCGTTAAGTCCCGCAACTGAGTCAGGACGCTCGACATCTGCATGCCGTTCAGTTGCGATACGAACGGCAGAATCTCGGCGATAAACTGATCCTTCATCAGTTCGCTGATTTCGTCCTGGCGGTTCTTTTCTCCGCCACTGAGCAGTTCCGGCACGGTCACCTCCAGGGCTCGCGCCAGCCGTTCCAGGGACGACAGCGTCGGCGTAGCTTTCTCGTTCTCAATCTTGGAAACGTAGGTCCGCGGTACGGACATGCGTCCCGCGAGTTGCCGCTGGCTCAACCCGCTCCGCAAACGCAGCGAGCGGATCGACGCGGCCAGGTTCAGGTGTCCGCGGCCCATCCCGGGCATCGGCATCATTACCGGCGGCGCCATCACCACTGGTTCGGGCTCGGGCTCCTCGTCCAGGGACGAGTGGCAGCGGCGGCAATTGTTGTTGACCGTACGGAATTGAACCAACAGGCAGTGATCGCAACGGACGACTTCCCGTGAATCTACCGGGGCAAGGGTCGTGGCCATCGGGTTGTGGGAGTGCCAGAGCGGGCTACTCCTGGAACCTAACATTTGGGGGAGAGGTTCCGACTGCAGCCCTCAATCTGCGGTACAAGTCCTGTGCGTGTCAAGGTTAAAATGGATGAAGCCGTAGATCTTGCCGGCGAAAACCGGAGCTAAGCGGTGAAATCCCGCAGAAACAGGGCAGAAAGCATGATTAATCGTGAAGCCGCGTGGTGTTTACTAACTGAGTTCACCCAGTCGGAAAGTTTGCGCAAGCACGCGCTGGCGGTGGAGGCTTGCATGCGTGCCTGTTCTCGAAAGTTCGGTGGCGGCGCGTCGTATCAGGAGAGCACCGGTTCGTCTCGAGACGGCTTCGCTTCGTATCAGGGCACGCCTTCAGGGGTGCCACAAAGCGACCACAAAGATTCGGGGGCTTTAGCCCCTGAGGGCATGTCCGAGGAAGACCTGTGGGGCATTGTCGGACTCATTCACGACTTCGACTACGAGAAGTATCCCAGCCTGGAAGACCATCCCTACAAGGGCAAGGAAATCCTGAAAGAGCGGGGATGGCCTGAAGTGATCCGCCGAGCCATCATGTCGCACGCCGAATATACCGGGGTCACGCGCGATTCGCCGATGGAAAAAGCTCTTTTCGCCTGCGACGAGCTCGCCGGATTCATCACCGCCGTGGCCTTGATCAAGCCGGGAAAGTCGCTGGCCGAGGTGGACGCGAAATCGGTGCGGAAAAGAATGAAGGACAAAGCCTTCGCCCGCAAAGTGAATCGCGACGACATCGTCAACGGTGCCGCCGCGCTCGGCGTGGATTTGGATGAACACATCGCCTTTTGCATTGCGGCGCTGCAGGGGGTCGCGGACAAGCTGGGATTGGATGGGAGTGCAGCGAAGACGGCGTAGAAGAGACTTTATGTGGGAACAGCGGCCCCTTCGGCAAGCTCAGGGCAGGCCCTCGGCTGTTCGGCGGGCGAAGGCCGCCGGGATTTCTGCCGCCTACCTCAATACTTCTGCCACCCTCCCGCTCGCAATCAACTCCGCGAGCTTTGCGAAGTCTTTGTACATGACGCGGTCTTTATCGACTATGGGACACACCGACCGAATCGCCGCATGCGCCGCCTGTCCGCGCTTCGAGGTTTTCAGCGGAGCCAGGAAGTCGATTGCCTGAGCGACGGCCATGGCTTCGATCGCGAGAACATTACGCGTGTTCTCGACAATGCGCTTCAACTTGTTCGCTGCCGTCATGCCCATGGAAACGAAGTCTTCCTTGTTGCCCGAGGTGGTAATCGAATCGACCGACGCGGGATGCGCCAGCACCTTGTTCTCGCTGACCAGCGCCGCCGCCGTGACCTGCGGCATCATGAAACCGGAATTCAAGCCCGCGCCATGAGCCAGGAATGGCGGTAAACCTTCGCTGAGCGCGGGATTTACCAGGCGCTCGATCCTGCGCTCGCTGATGCCGGCGAGCGCGCTTAACACGATGCCCAGAAAATCCAAGGCAAACGCCAGCGGCTCACCGTGAAAGTTTCCTCCCGAGACCACATCGCCTTTGAAATTCTTGGCATCGGTGATGAAGACCAGAGGATTGTCTACCGCGGAATTCGCCTCGATCTCGAACACTTCGCGGCAGTGCGCCAGCGTATCGCGCACCGCGCCGTGCACCTGCGGAATGCAGCGCAGCGAATAGGCGTCCTGCACGCGGCCGCACTCGCGGTGGGATTCGCGAATCTGGCTGCCCTCGAGCATCTTGCGCAGGTTCGCGGCGGTTTTCATCTGTCCGTGGTGCGGACGCGCTTTGTGAATGCGTTCGTCGAAGGCTGCGTCGGTGCCTTTCAGCGCGTCACAGCAGAGCCCGCCCAATACGTCGGCAGAATCGACCAGAGTCTCCGCAGCCAGCAGCGCCAGCGTGCCTACCGCCAGCATGGCCTGCGTTCCGTTGATGAGCGAAATGGTTTCTTTCGCCTCCAGCACCAGCGGTTTGATCTGCGCCTTTTTCAGTGCGTCGGCGCTGGGAACACGCGCGCCCGCCGCGTCGAAGCATTCGCCCTCACCGATCAAAGCCAGCGCCAGATGAGCCAGGGGAGCCAGATCGCCGCTCGCGCCCACGCTGCCTTGCGACGGCACGAACGGGGTTACGCCGCGGTTCAGCATTTCGCAAAGCGTGTCGATGACGACCGCACGCACTCCCGAAAAACCCTTAGCCAAAGAATTGGCGCGCAACAGCATCATGGCACGCGTTTCCGCCACTGAGAGCGGGTCGCCGACTCCGACCGCGTGTGAGCGCACCAGGTTGACCTGCAGCTCGCGAATCTGGTCGCCGGCAATGCGCACATCGCTGAGCTTGCCCACGCCGGTAGTGATCGCGTAGGCCAACTTGTTGCTGGCGACAATCTCGTCGACTACCGCGCGCGCCCGACCCACGGCCTCGCGCGCGTCGGCCGACAAGATCACGGGGCGACGTTCGGCTCCGACTTCGCGTACTGCTTCCAGAGTGAGGTCGTTCCCGTTAATGTGAAGTGCATTCAAGAGATTTTCCCGTCCTGTTTTCCTACCGCCGCGCGAAATACTTTCAAATACTTCTCCGGCAGCACGGCAATCTTCATGCCTGCGTCGGTGACAATGTGCGTGGTCTCGCCTTCCGCCAGCAACGTTCCGTCTTCGGCGCGGCGCAATTCATAACCAAAGTGGACCACCGAGTCGCGCACATTCAATAACTCCGTACGCACCAAAACTTCTTCGTCGTAGCGCGCTGGGGCACGGTAGCGGCATTTCGCTTCGGCCACGGCGATGAAGCGCCCATCCTGGCTTTCCATGTCGCGATACGAAAAGCCTAACTGCCGCAACAATTCGACGCGGCCCACCTCGAACCAGATGAAGTGGTTGGAGTGATAAACCACTCCCATCTGATCGGTCTCAGCATAGCGCACGCGCAGCCGGGTTTCATTGACCGCCTGTGGGTGATTCGAGTTCATTCCTCGCTCCACACCGGCTTGCGTTTTTCGAGGAATGACGCGATGCCTTCGCGGAAGTCGGCGGTGGTGCGGATCGCGGCATTCTCCTTCACCGCGGCGTCTATCTGCGAATCCAGTTCAGCGCGTCCATGATCGCTGAGCAGTTGCTTGGTAGCGCGCAGCGAAGCTGGACTATTCTCCATCAGCAGCGCGGCCAATTCGCGAGCACGTGCCATCAGCTTTTCCGGCGCAACGATTTCGTTGAGCAATCCCATCCGGGCGGCTTCTTCCGCACCGATAATCCTTCCCGTTAGTAATAGATCGCGGGCCTGCTTTTCGCCGACCTGGCGTAGAAGGAAAGTGGAAACAATGGCGGGCACAAAGCCGATGCGCACCTCGGTATAGCCGAACTTGGCTTCCGGCACGGCCAGCGTGAAATCGCACAGCAAAGCTAATCCAGTGCCGCCGGCGATGGCCGCGCCATTCACCGCCGCAATCGTGACCTTAGGAAATTCGTAGAGCGTACGGAACAGGCGGACCATCGTCTCCGAATCTTTCAGGTTCTGCTCCGGCGAGCGGCCAATCAGCGCTTTCAAATTGTCCAGGTCCATGCCGGAGGAGAAAGCCTTGCCCGCTCCGGTCAGGATGAGCACGATCGCGTTCGATGTCTCCACTTCCTTGAGCCCGCGCAGCAGATCGTCAATCAATTCAAAGCTGATGGCGTTGCGCTTGTCGGGACGGTTCAGCGTGATGGTGGCG
>PMXH01000225.1 GCA_003165855.1 Acidobacteriaceae bacterium
CGCTCCACGCCGCCTGCGTCGGGCGAAACTACCGTTAAATTCGGCAGGTTCAGTTTCTTGAAATGATCTACCAGCACCGGCGAAGCGAACAAATGATCCACCGGGATGTTGAAAAAACCCTGTATCTGCGGCGTATGCGGGTCAACAATCAGAGCCCGGTGCGCGCCCGCCGTGGTGAGCAAGTCCGCTACCAGCTTCGCAGAGATCGGCACCCGCGGCTTATCCTTGCGATCCTGACGTGCATACCCGAAGTACGGCATCACCGCGGTGATGCGCCTCGCCGAGGCGCGCTTGAACGCGTCAATCATCAGCAGCAGCTCCATCAGATGTTCATCTACAGGGCGACAAGTCGGCTGCATCACAAATACATCGCAGCCACGCACGTTCTCCTGGATCTGGACGTACACCTCGCCGTCCGCGAAACGCTTCACCATCGCCTGGCCGCGCGGCATGCCGAGAAAATTACAAACTTCGTCGGCCAAAGGCTCGTTCGCCGTGCCGCTGAAAATCTTGAACTTCTCGTCCACTCGCGCGCGCGGCTTGCGTTCCGCTTTTTCCTCGGGCACGGGTGGAACCTGCTTTTCGGCTTTCTCCGTCTTGTCCGTCGGCGTGACTAAAGTAGCCATAGTTAGCTGTTAGCCTTTAGCTGTTAGCTCTTAGCCAAACCTTCCTGCCCTTAGGGTTCAAGCTAAGAGCTAAAGGCTAACAGCTAAAAGCTGCATTTCTGGCTGGGCCGCTAGGATTCGAACCTAGACAAAGTGCTCCAAAGGCACTTGACCTACCATTAGTCGACGGCCCAGTAATTTATTGTTGATTTTGGATTGTTGACTGCCGATTGAGACCCGCCTCAACCAGCACCCTAATTGTCAATCAACAATCAAAATTCAACAATCAAAAACTTCCCGGCCGTTATCACGCTCGGACGATCTGTTTCCAGTATTCCCGCCGCCTCAGCGTGACCGTCGCCTGCGCCGCCCAGCCCTGCCTTTGGAGCCGCGCCACCGCCGCGCGTGCCGCATCCTTCGAAACGAACAGCCCGTACAGCGCCGACCCGGAGCCCGACAAAGACGCATATTTCGCGCCCGCGCGCTCCAGCGCACACTTTCCTTCACTCAGCTCGGGATACTCAGGAAAGACGACCTGTTCAAAGTCGTTCTTGATCCCGGCCCGGACAAGCTCGAGAAGTGGATTCTCGGCCCGGCCCCTCCTGGGTTTAATACGACGACTACTACGAGGAGCACCGGAGTAACTCTCGCTCAGCCACGCCGACAGCCCTCGGCCAAGCTCAATCATTCTATCGGATGCTGCAGGGACCGTCAATTGTGCGTCGCTGGTTGAGACTCCGGCATCGCCACACAACCGATCCCACTCCCTAAATGCCTTCGGCGTCGAAACCCCCACCTCCGGTGTCACCACCACGCACGCCGTCGCCGGAAAGTCCTGCAGCGGATACACCTGCTCCCCGTGCCCTATGCCCAGCACTGTCCCGCCTATCAAGAACAGCGGCAGATCCGATCCCACTTCCGCCGCGATTCGCAGCCGCTCCGCGGCGGCCAAAGGCTTCTTCAACACGCGCTCCAGACCCAGCAGCGCAGCCACCGCATTCGCCGAAGCCCCACCCAATCCGCCCTGCACCGGCAACCGTTTTTCAATGTCGACAACGACACGCCCTTTCGCAAGCAAAGCTTCCATGGCCTTCTCGACAATGCGATAGCAGGTGTTCGATTCATCCTTCGGAACTCTCGGATCGTTACACCGAATCTCAATCCCGCGTCCGCGTTCCAGGCCCACGCGAATCACATCGTGCAACCCAATCGTCTGATAGACCGTCAGCAGTTCATGGAAACCATCCTCCCGCGCCGCGCCAATGCGCAACCCAAGATTGATCTTCGCGAAGGATCGAACCAGTACCGTCATGGCAGCAAGATTGTAAGCCATCCCGAATCGAGAGGTGAGTTCATGGCGACGACCCCTCCCGCCGCATATAGGTTTCTGCGCTGACAAGATCCGTCCTCCCCGCCCGATACACCACCTTGGTAATCTCGACCCGCACCGAGGATTAGGGCAGCCTAATTGTGATTTCAATCACACGAACCGGCGACTGTCCCCCCGGTTGGAACCATGTACGACCGCAAACACGAGTGCTGCCCGCCCCCGCGGGATCCTGTCAGCACTGTCCCGCACGTTGGGTGTAAGCCGTTGCCTGCGGAAAGCAAGACCGACACAAATTTCAGCCCGCGTTCCACAGCGACCGCGGATCGGCCGTGTGTAACGGGCGGTGGGCTACCAGAGGTTTTTGTATGCGGAGTCTGATTGCTCGTTGCTTCTTGCTGGCTTTCCCCATTGTGCTTACAGTCTTCGCCGCTGCGCAAGCCGACTACAAAGTCATTTCCGTTAGCAATGCTGGAAGCATTTCCGGCACCGTCAAATGGTCAGGCCCGGCGCCCCACCAACTGGATTTCCCCATCACCAAGGACGCGCAGATCTGCGACCCGGATGGCAAGAAAACCGCCAGCCTCGAGCGCCTGATCATCGGACCCGAAGGCGGCGTGGCCAACACTATCGTCTATCTCAAGAACATCTCCGCCGGAAAAGCCATGGACCTGCCCGAGCAGAGGCGTCATCTGGATCAGAAGCACTGCCGCTATGTCCCGCACATTCTTCTAGTGCCCCAGAACGCGGCTCTTCAGATGCAAAGCTCCGATGCAACCCTCCACACCATCCACATGGACGGGGCGGCCAGCTTCAATCTGCCGTTTCCTTTCACTAATCAGATCAACTCCCGCACCATGTCGACGCCCGGCCTGGTCAATCTTCGCTGCAACGGTGGCCACGTGTGGATGAACGCGGAAATGATGGTGGTTCCGCATCCTTACTACGCCGTCACCGACGAAAGCGGACGTTTCGTATTCACCAGCGTCCCACCCGGCACCTATCAGATCGTCGCCTGGCATGAAGGCTGGGGACTGGCCGGCAAGGAACAGGCCTACGACGTTCTCACCGAGCACACGGTGCAGCGCCCCATCTTTACCGAACCGAAGACCTGGGAGAAATCGGTCACCGTAAACACCAATCAGCCCAGCACGATAAACTTCGCGATCGGAAACAAGTAGGGATCGATGCAGCATGTATGGGTCGGACACTCTTGTCCGACAAATGCCGGCAGCACATGAGAAGCCGGGGTCCGCTNNGCCAGCGCCGAAGGCGCCAGCAGCGGATAATCCCGCTCCCGCAGATCGTAGTAATCCACATCCAGAAACAGCGAAAGCAGGTAAATCGAGATCGTGTCGGAAAACGTGGCCTCGAAGTATTCGTTCTTGAAGCGCTCCGCGTCCGCGCCGCCGGCCAACGCCAGCTTGCGCGCTTCCCAGGCATCGAGCGACGTTTCTCCACGCGTCCCGGCTTCCACCTGCTTCCACGC
>PMXH01000466.1 GCA_003165855.1 Acidobacteriaceae bacterium
CCATGCTGATTCCGTCGATCGACCTGATGGGCGGCAAGATTGTGCAGCTGGTGCAGGGCGAGAAGAAAGCGCTGGAGTTCGACAATCTCGACTATTGGATCGAGAGATTTTCCAAGTATCCACTCGTGCAGGTGATCGACCTGGACGCAGCTCGCGGCACAGGGGATAACCGGCAAATCGTGAATCAAATTGTGCAGCGGCTGAACTGCCAGGTGGGTGGCGGGATTCGCAGCCTCGAAACGGCACGTGAGGTATTACAAGCGGGCGCGCGCAGGGTTATCGTTGGTTCCGCATTGTTGAAGGATGGGAAAATCAACACACAATATGCTGCCACGCTGGCACAGGAATTTGGCACCGCAGCGCTGGTGTTTGCCATCGATTCCCGAGGTGGCCGGGTTGCGATCGACGGCTGGCGCAAGGATACAGCGGTTACCGCGTTCGACATGATTCGTGTGCTCGAACCATTCTGCGAAACCTTTCTCTACACTCACATCGATACAGAAGGGTTGATGGGCGGAATCCCGATGGAAACTGTGGGAGCAATCCGGCGAGCCACTTCGCGGCGGCTGGTGGTCGCCGGTGGAATTACGACACAACAGGAAATCGACAGTCTCGACGCGCTGGGGATGGATGCTGTCGTCGGGATGGCTTTGTATTCAGGCAGGATTTCAGTGTGAGGGCAACAAGCCTGCCGTTGACTGTCAACACCGTCTAGCCCGTATCTTGGACTGCCCTCGCTAATCTCTACTGGCCGATTCCTGTTGTGTTTAGAGTTTGCACAGCCGGCGTTACCGAATCAGTCACTGTAATGGCCGCGACGCGGGTGCCTACAGCGCTGGGTGTGAAGGTTACGCTGAAGGTGCAATGCGCCTTGGCGGCGAGCGTGGACGCGCAGGGGGTCGCGCCGCCGGGGATTGCCGCGTAGTCGCCGCTGCCCGTAATGGTTGGGCTGACAGAAGTAGCGAGGTTGTTAGTGAGTGTGACGGTTTGAGCGGCGCTGGTGGTGGCTACCGTTTGCGGGGCGAAGGTTAGCGTGGTGGGTGCGAAGGTGAGCGGCAGAGCGGCGGTACCTTTGGCATCGAGGATCTGCTGACTGATGGAGGCGTTGTCGGTAATCACCACTCCACCGCTGATCGATCCGCTGGCGCCGAGTGCGGGCGAGAAGGTGACGCTGAGCGTGCAGGTTGCGGCCGCGGCGAGATTGAGGTTGGGTTTGCAAGGTTTCGACCCGCTGCCGGTAGCGGAGAAATCTCCAGTAGTGGCGATGGTGTCCACGGTCAGGGAACTGGCGCTGCTGTTCTTGACGGTTAGGGATTTCGCCGGGCTGGTAGTGCCTACGGCTTGAGGGGTGAAGGTTAGGGTAGTGGGAGTAAAGGTGAGGGGCGCGGTGGTCCCGCCGGAACCGGTACCGGAGAGCGCGATCAGTTGCGGAGAAAATCCCGCAGAGTCGGTGATGGTTACTGCCCCATTGATACCCCCGTTGGCGGTGGGAGTGAAAGTAACGGCGATGTTGCACTTCGCCTTCGATGCGAGAGAGGCACCGCAGGTCGTGCCGGATGAACTGATCGCGTAGTTACCGCTGGGTGCGAAGGAGAAACTCAGCGCGGTCGATTCGTTGTTGGTCAAGGTCGCGGTTTTGGCGGCGGTGGTGTGGCCCACGGTCTCCGTGCCGAAGGCGAGCGTCGCAGGGGTGATAGTCAGCGGTAGGTTGCCGGTACCCGAGAGTGCAACGGTTTGGGGAGAATCAGGCGCGCTGTCGCTGATGGCGAGCGAACCAGTGAGGGCTCCGGCGACCGAAGGGGTGAAGGTGAGGTTGATGGTGCAGGACGCGCCGGAATTGAGCGAGGCGCCGCAGCTTTTGCTGGAGACCGCGAAATTTCCCGTCGCGGTGATGGAGTTGATAGTCACACTTGCGGTGCCGGTGTTCTTGAGAGTAACGGCCTTCGAGGTGCTGGTCGTGTTGACTACTTGCGGGTTGAAGGCGATGCTCAACGGCGAAGGCGACACGATGGGACTGTCGGCGACGGTGAAGGGAAGGGCAGCAAAGGCGGCGCAGGTCGCGCCGCTGGGGAAGCTATCAACCCAGACCTGAAAGGCTCCCGGCTGCGTGATCTGGGCGGCGGTAACGGATACGCTGAGTTCGGTGCTGCTGACGAATTTTACCGTGGGGAAGGCTCCGTTTACAGAGACGACTGAGTTCGGGGTGAATCCCGTGCCGTTCAGGATGAGTGTGAAAGCGGGTCCGCCAGGAACGGCCGCGGCCGGGCTCAGGCTGGTGAGAGTGAGCGGCGTCGCAATGGTGTTGTAGTCGGCGGTGACGAGAACTTCGTCGGTCACGGTGAGCGCTTGCGAGGCGGAAGTTCCGCTGAGGTCGTACTGCCAGCCGGTGAAGAGCCAACCAGAGTTTGGGATTTCGGTGAAGGTCAGGGCGTCGCCGGAGGGATAGAAACCGTCGTTGGTGGGCGAGCCGGGGCTCACATTGATGGAACCGGCGCAGGATTCGTTGACGTAGTCGGTAACGTAGAACTGGGGTGTAAGGTTCGCGGTGTAGGGGGCGCTGGTGGCCGGGAGAGTGATGGAGTCGGTTGTTGTGGTGGTACCGTCACTCCAGTTGCCAAAAGCGTAGCGGCTGTTGGAGCTGTAGGGATAGATAGGATTGTCCACGCTGAGGGTGTGCGTGCTGCCGGAAGTCCAGGCGGAATCGTAGAAGAGAGAGAAGTTCTTGGGCGCGTAGGAGAAGCCGCCATCAGCGTAGATGTAGAGGTTTGAGCTAAAGGGGTTGGGGCTGACGTTTACAGTGTAGATGGGATCGGGAGAGAACTCGACGGTGGTGTTGACGGTTAGACCGGTGTCGGGAACATAGAAGGTCTTGGGATTGGCTCCGAGGCCGCCGGGAAGCCAAAAGGGGGCGTTGTTGAATTCGTAGAAGTTTTGTCCGGAGTTGGGAGCGCCTGTGAGAGTGGCTTGCTGACGTGCGGTATAGAAGAGGAGCGAAGATCCGGAGTAGGTTTGCGGCAGCGGCAAAGCAGTGACGCTTCCGGTACCTGCGGGATAAACTGCGGCCGCGTAGGGGACGAGTTGAATGAAGTTCGCCGAGTAGGTGGTCACGGCGGGAGAAGCGGCGGGAGTGGATGGCTCTCCATTGCCCGGGAGAATGGTGATGCTGTGCGTGGCGGCGGTGGAATCGTTCCAACGTCCGTAGGTGTAATAGAAAGTGGTGGGCACGGGCGGGATGCTGTTGATGATGTTGCCGGTCTGGCTCTGGACGCCGGCGGGGATGTCGAGTGTATGAGTGGAATATAGTTGCCAGCTTGTCCCGGCAAAAACTTGCGGTGTGGTGACGGTCGCTCCGTCGACAATGACTTGCAATCCGGGGGGATTGCTGGTGATAGTGACGGCGGTAGGTGCGCTGCCATAGAGGCGCTCGATGCCGTCGATGTCTGTAGTGGTGTATCCGGTCTGGTTCGAGAGTGGGATCCCCGCGGGAATGGATTCAATGGCTGGACCTCCGTTGCGGGTGAAGGCGAATGCCGGGTATTCCATGATGGAGGCGTAGTCGAAGAGCGTGCCGAAAGTCTGGGCGTTGTCGTAGATCTGATTGAAATTCGAGATGGAGCCTTTGATCAGGTTGTCGTAATTGACTGAGACGTAGGTGTTGCGGTCGGGGCGGGACTGCTCGTGCCAAAGGCCGACGGTATGACCCATTTCGTGGAGGATGGTGGCAACGGTGCAAGTGGCGGAGCCTCCGACTTGTTGCTCGCCTCCGGCGCGGCCGACAATAGCTTCGCATTCACCACTGAAGTCGCTGGGATCGAAGTAGAAGTTGACGTAGTCGGCCTGGGTGGTGAACGGGACGAACTGAATATTAGAAAACGTGTTGTTGAATTGCCCGATGGCGGTGGTGAGATTAGCGAGATCGCCGGAACCAGAGGCGATGACGTAGGGAATCTGATATTGATTGCCGACTCTTGGCCAGAGGTATTGCGCGTAGTCGATGCCGAAGGAAGGCAGCGGGCGTTGGGGATCGATGGTTGCGACTTTTTCGAGGACGATGTCGCCCTGAAAGATGGCTTTGCCGTGCTCCACTACGTAGGTGACAGGCATGCCGCGGTAAAGTCCCTGGCGTACTTGCTGTGCGGTCGCGAATGGAGCGATGGCGAGGAAGAGAAAGATGGAGCTCAGCAGAGCGCAGGCGCGGCTCAATCGTTTGTCGGGCACAGGGAAACCTCCGGCGGTGAGTTGGGGGTGTTTCGGGGAGGGCTTGGTCAGTTTGGGCCGAAGGCGAAGAGGATGTCAAGCTTTAGGATTTGGATCGCGACAGAGGATGCAGGTTCTTGCAAACAGCCCACTCCGCAAGAACTTGCACACCGCATATGTCTGCTCTGCTCTGGTGCGTCAACTTGTTACTGAGGTTGCGCTTCGAGTAGAAGATGTTTGTCGAACCGGGCTGGAACGGTGGCTTTAGGTCCGCGCACGATGCCGAAGTCCTTGCCGTTCACATAATCCACGATGTGATAGTCGCGGTCCTGCAGGCCGCGTAATTCAACGGATCCGTTCCAGTGGCGGGCAAAGAATGCATAATACATTTCTCCGCCTTTGCGGATCGCGTGGGCCTCGGGATGATCGAAGCCGATGTCGTAAAGGTCTCCGAGATATTCTCCGCGGGAGAGCATTTTGTCTTTATAGATGCCCACCCACTTCGCCATGTTCTTTTCGCGCTGAGGAGTCAGGTCAGAGGTGCTGCGCTTTTTTACTTCGTCCGGGAGCACGAAAATACTGCCTACTACACCTCCCACGCCTACCGTCGAAGCGAAGTCGTTTGCGCCGTCGCTCAGTTCTACGTGGTCGCCGAAGTAGGGAACGTTGTCGCCCATCAGCGCTTTCAGTGTCTTGCCTTTGGAACGAACCTGAAACGAACTCTCGGGATCGGACGCCACCGACATGTTGAAGTGCGGCATTGTGAAGAAGGAATACGCGGTGCCGCAAGGGCAAAACTCGACGAGGGCATCGGGTTTCACGCTCTTGGCCGTTTCGTACAGCTCACGAAAGAAATCGGGCAGCGCTTCCACGGAATCTTCGGGGCTTTTGTGATGATGCGCGGGATTGTAGCAAGGGGGAACCGCGTTCATGTGCTGGCCGTCAAGCTTGAGACCGTCGAATCCCCAATCGACGAAGATCTTCCGAACCAGAGCTTTGTGGTACTCGACGACTTGCCGGTCGGCGGGGCAGAGATAGTCGGAATTCCACCAGGAAATCTTCCGGCGGGAGCCGTCGCGATTCAGCAGCGCAAAGTCAGGATGCTCCTTAAGCAGTTTGGAATCGGGGACGGCGCTTAGCGGCGACCACCAAAGTTGCGCGCGAAATCCTTCGTCATGAATTTTCTGGACCAGGGCTTTCATGTCCGCATCGCCGTTCGGAAACTTCTTGGGATCGAGTTCCCAGTCGCCGTAGTTGTTCTGCCAGCCGTCGTCCAAGGTCACCCAGGAGAACCCCAGTTTCTTGGCGGTGGGGAGCGTGTCGTAAACCTGTTTGAGCTGGACCGACCGGCCATAACCCCAGGCGCACCAGATCGGGCCGAAAGCGCTATCGGGCGCGGACGCCATTTGAAATCCCTGGCGCATCATCAGGCGGCGGTATTCGGTGAGCGTGCGGAAGTAGTCTCCTTGATGCACGGAGACGAATGTTCGCAGAGTGCGAAAGCTTTCTCCCGGTTCCAAAGTTTGTTCCCGAGCCGATTGCACCGCAACGCGCGCGTGACCGGCGTCCGGCATGGAAACAGGAAGAGAGATAAGTCGCGGCACTGGTTCGATGTGACCGACCGCGAGCCCAACGTCCTTCCTCCAGACGTCGACGATGGGAGTGCCTCCGCCGTAATCGCTGGCGTTCATACCGAGATAGTTCTGTTGATGGAATCCGGGACGCAACGGGCGCACCCAGTCGGGCCGCTTCTCGTACGATCCGCTCTGGTAGGACCAGAACACGGGGCCAGTAGTCACGGGGAGAGTGCGCAGAAGATACTGATTGTTGGCCCATCCACGAACGGTGAGCGGTGCGCTGCCTTGATTTGTATACTCGACATCAAAGATCGCCATCGAGGGAAAGTCGTTGTAGATGGTGACCGATACCTTTTTTCGCAGATTCCCGGAATTGCCCGTCAATGAGAGGCGCTGGCCGGAGCCAAAAATGTCAGACACGTGGTCCCGATGGGTCGAATTCAGAGCAAAGTCCTTGAAGGTGTGATCGGCACCAACGAGCGTCTCTGAGGCGGAAAACGGGACCAGCATCTTGGGAGCTGCCGCAAATAGCGGCACTACGCGGGTGTGCAGTTCGCGGTCGAACTCGATGCGCAAGACCTGACTCTCGATCTGCAAATCGGCGGAGGAATCGCTAGAAGCGGATGGGGCCGACTTCTGGCCGGTATTCTGTTGAGGCTTCGAGCCGAAAGCCAGACCAAGCAGGGCGAGGCTAGTCAAAGCAAGTGTCTGTAGGCGGGTCATGATCGGAGGATACCTTCTGCGAATTTTAGTCGGATTCTCATGCCGTCCTGCAGATTCCCTTATCGCCGAGCCGCTTGCCGAAAGCTGAACCCCTAAACTATATTACGAACGATTCCATTTACTTTCGTTTTATTGAGATTGTCAAGAGATTTTGCAATAAACTTTGCTGAGGGTAGGTATTTTGGCCGAATCCAGCACAAGAAGTCGGACAATGTCGTTGGACAATTCCGCGGAGAAGCGCTGACCAGAGGGAAAGTAGCCTGCGCAACGGATTAAACCAAGGTTATTTGGATTCCAGCCTTTTTCAGGGCTGCCAAATCCGGTTTCGGAATTCCATGGTCAGTGATCAAATGATGTACCCCCGATGGTGGCGCGATTGAAGATAAGGTGCGGCGGCCGAACTTGCTGGAATCGCACACCGCTACCACCACCCTGGCCACGTCCATCATCGCGCGATTGACTTTGGCTTCGAGCAGATTCGGCGTAGTCAATCCATGTTGTACGTCGAAACCGTCTACACCGAGAAAAAGAATGTCTCCGTTCAGTCGCCGCAGAGTTTCTTCCGCAATCGGCCCCACCAGCGAGAAAGAGTTCTTTCTGAGCGTTCCGCCGGTTAGTATGAGCTCCAGCGAGGAACCGGAGAGTTCGGCGGCGATATTGACCGCATTGGTGATGATTGTGAGGTTCTCAAAGTTACGCAGCGCCCGAGCGATCGCCGTGGTTGTGGTCCCGGAATCGAGAATCACCACTTGACCTTCCTGCACCATGCGGACGGCGGCAGCTGCAATCTTCAGTTTTTCCTTGCGATGAAGCTTCTCTTTTTCCCGCAGCGTAGGATCTTCCAGTGCGCTCTCTTGCGCCGGTAGGGCGCCGCCGTGGCTGCGGTGAATGCGGCCGTTGGCCTGCAAAGCATCCAGATCCTTTCGGATGGTGACCTGGGATGTGCGGAATTGCTTTGCCAAGTCCACGACCAAAACGCGGCCGTCGCGATTCAGAATTTCCAGGATGTGTCGGCGTCGTTCTTCGTTCAGCACTGCTTCACTCGGCAACGCTCGCTTTCAAATTGAAGTGCTTGGTCGCGTATCTTTGCGCTCTTCCTCTTTTACCGGGGCTTGGCTGATTTGTCCATCCCCCACATAGCCGGTTTAGCACGCCGATATTTTATACTTGACACCCAGGGCGTGCGAAAGTAAGAGTTATAAAACGCAATGATACGAAACCTCGTGCGGCTTGTCTTTGTACCACGGGTTTTCGCTGGTCTCGGGGGTTTGCGAGAGCCAGGCGTTGCCCGTGACTGCGCGATCGGCTGCAAGCATCCCGCGATTGAAAA
This sequence comes from Acidobacteriaceae bacterium, assembly GCA_003165855.1. Classification (GTDB taxonomy): domain Bacteria; phylum Acidobacteriota; class Terriglobia; order Terriglobales; family Acidobacteriaceae; genus Sulfotelmatobacter. The sequence goes on from PMXH01000466.1 coordinate 7,828, forward strand.
GGGCGCAGGGTTTTGGTATGAGCCGTGACGGCTAAATCGCTGCACCGAAGCAATGCAGCACCGGTATATCGAAAAGAGGAGGTTTTGCGGGTGAATGCCCTTGCTGAATTATTGAGTCTTCCGGACGCCGAGAAAGGCGCTCGCGGGCTGGTCCATACCCCTGCGGAAATCGCGCAGCAGCCCGAGACCTGGCTGTCCACCTTCGAACTTTTCCGGAGAAAACAGGCCCAGATCGCAGAATTTCTTTCGCTCGCGGGAGTGGGAGCAAACCCAAGCTCCAGGCTCACGGTTTTCCTCATCGGCGCTGGGACCTCGGACTACATTGGGCAATCTCTTACCTATCTTCTTCGCAGGTGTTGGCACTGCGATGTGATCGCCGTTCCGAGCACGGATCTGCTAACGCACATGGATGAATTGCTGTTTGCCGAGAGGAGGTATCTCTGGATTCATTTTTCGCGGTCCGGGGACACCCCGGAAGGAGTTGGGGTATGGGAGGCCGCTCGCAAGAATCGTCCGGACATTCACCACCTCGTGATCTCGTGCAATGCGAACGGTCGAATGATCCGCGAGAGCGCCGATGAACCGCGAGCATTCGGTATTTGCTTAGATGACGCCGTGAATGATCGCGGCCTGGCTATGACTAGTTCCTTCACTAACATGGTGATCTTCGGTCAGTGTCTGGCGCATGTTAACGATTTGGTTCGATATGAAGAAGTGCTGTTGCGACTGGTCCAGGCGGGCAGGCATTTTCTGCCGCGCGCCGCAGATCGCGCGTCGGCGTTAGCGAAAGAGTCGTACACCAAAGCTTGTTTCGTCGGCTCGGGACCCCTGAGGGCGGTGGCGAGGGAATCTGCCCTCAAGCTGCTGGAGCTGACTGCAGGGAAGACCTTGACTATGTCGGAGTCGGTGCTGGGACTCCGCCACGGTCCCATGGCAGCTTTGGATCAAGACACGCTGTTCGTTTGCTTTCTTTCGGGCAATCGGCGCACACAGCAGTACGAGCGGGATTTGCTCGAGGAGATCAAAGTAAAACAGCTGGTCCGATCCAGGATTGTTGTGGCCGGGGGCGATCTCCCGGACAAGGACTCTGTCGCTGAAGATTATTTGACACCCAATCTGACGCCTACTGCCCCAAGCGATATAGGCGATGACTACCGCGCTCCGGTGGACGTGATGTTCGGGCAACTGCTGGGTTTGTTTTTGTCGCTCAGGTGGAAGCTGCGGCCCGATTGTCCAAGTCCAAATGGCGCCATCAGCCGAGTGGTACAGCATGTCAGCATTCACCACTAACCGAATGCGCCGTCACACTCAAGAACGCGAAAGGAGTACTCATTGATCGAGGTGTGCGTTGTCGGGGAGCTTAACCTGGATCTGATCCTGTATGGGTTGCCCAAAGAACTGCCGGTTGATAGAGAGTTGCTGGCCAGCGGCCTGGCCTTCACCTTGGGAAGCTCCTCGGCGATCCTCGCCCATAACCTGTGCGTGCTGGGCACGCGAGTTGGTTTTATTTCGAAGATCGGTGGCGACCCTCTTGGGAAAATAGCGGTGGAGCGGCTGTCCGCCGTGGGGGTTGACACCAGCCGCGTAAAGCAAGCCACCAGCAAGACGTCCACCGGGCTCACGGTTGTGCTGCCTCACACTCAGCATCGGTATATCTTGACGTATCCGGGGACGATGTTTGAGATGCAGTATTCAGACATCGACATGGACTATGTCCGCGGAGCACGTCATCTGCATCTTTCCTCCTTCTTTTTGCACCGCGCTCTGCGGCCGCGGATTTTGAACTTGTTCCGGCAGGCGAAGGAAGCGGGTCTCACAACGTCCCTTGATACCAACGATGATCCGGAAAATCTATGGGGACAGGACTTGCACGAAGTCCTGAAACATGTCGACCTGTTTTTTCCGAACGATCGCGAAGCGAAGAAGATCGCACGGACGTCGGATCTTTCGGAAGCGCTCAATTTCTTGGCCGGACTCTGTAAGATAGTCGTGGTGAAACGCGGCTCGGGGTCCGCTATTTGCCGCAGAGGAGATGAGCAGTGGAGCCAGGCGCCACCGAGTGTGAACATCGCCGATGACGTCGGCGCCGGCGACACCTTCAATGCGGGCTTCCTTTACCTGTACTTGCGCGGAGGCAAACTGGAAGACTGCCTGGCCTTCGCCAACATTGCCGCTGCGTACTCGGTGACAAAGGAGGGAGGCACGGAAGCGTTTCGAGATCGTGCGGAATTGCTCAGCTTCATGCGTCGGCAGTGGGCTTCCATGGGCAGAGGAACTTTTCCTTTGAACGGCTAGAGGGATCGCGGCGATTAAGCTGCGGCCAGATAGACGTAACGCAGAATAAATAGGATCGTGAGAATCCAAACCAGCGCGTTTACTTCGCGAATCTTGCCCGCCGCAACTTTCACGACGGTGTAGGAAATCAGACCGAGGCTGAGGCCGGTCGCGATGCTGAAGGTAAGAGGCGTGGCCAGCATGGTGATAAATGCCGGGACGGCCTCACTGAATTCCTGCCACGCGATCTGCGCAATGGATTGCGTCATCAGAACGCCGACTAGAATCAACGCGGGGGCCGTCGCGTAGGCCGGAATCGCGGTGGC
>PMXH01000091.1 GCA_003165855.1 Acidobacteriaceae bacterium
GGAGACAAACGGCGGAATGTTCAGATTTGGACATCATCGGCTAGCCGAATAGCAGTAAAAGACTGGTCCCTTCAGGGTTGCGCTGCACTAGCAACCCCACCGGCACAAATGACCAGGCAGGGAAGGGTCACGACGACAATTAGAAGTACCGAGCGTGTTGCCACATCCAGAAATGTTACCGAAGAACTGCGCGTGTTTCTGCACAGAACCCGGAGACGAAACTCGCCATCACCAGCTCTTCTTGATGAGCGTATCTAAGGCAAAACCGCCATTCGGATCGCGGGTGGCGCTGAATGCAACGCGTGGTGATACCTGGTACTGCCCCTGGATGGTCTGGCTCTGCGTGGAGGCCACATTCGTTGAGAACGTGACAAACAGGTTCCCGGTCACGCGCTGCTGAATGGTGATGTTCGCGCCCGGCGGTCCCTGGCTGCTGCTGCCCGCCAGCACCGGGTTGATGGAGAGTTGCGAAATCCCGGCGATCTTGGAAACCCGACTCGTCAACTGACTCGAGACCTGCGACGCCACCAGCGACTCCGCAGCCTGGTTTGCCGGAGTCGCGGTCGCATCGCTTGCCTCGGTGGTCTGGCCAAACGCCAGCAAGTGGATGATATCCGCAACAGGCAGCGCAGGGTCCGAACTGTACTGCGTCCGCATCTTGTCCACCGGCCCTTGAAAACGAAGATCGATGTTGTACTGCTGGATTGAGGTAGTCAGCGAAACGTTCATCACCGGCTGGGTCTCCGACGGGTTCACAAACTGGATGGTGCCTCCGTTCAGCACATATCGGTTCCCGTTAAGAATGATGTCGCCGCTGTTCAGATTCACGCGCCCCAGCACCATCGGGTCCGCCGCCGTCCCGCGCAGTTGCAGATTTGCCGTTCCGCCCAGGCTCAGCGCTCTGCTCGTCAGGTTCACGCTGCTCGTCGAATCCAGAGCTACATTGAGTTGAATGTTCTGCGCCAAGCCTCGCGAGGGCGGCGCTGCAACCCCGCCCCCAAACTGGCCGACGAAACTGGACAAGTCAAATGCCGGCGTAAACGAAAGCTCTGACAGGTGCACCGCCCCGCCGAGCACCGCTGTCTCCGTCGTCCCGGAGAGCCGCAGGTTCGCGTCCACGTTCTCCCTCATCCCCTGCGGATAAAGAATCCGCGCTCCCTGCGCGCTTATGCCCAGGTCGAACTGGATCGACGGCCGATACACAACGCCACCTTGCGCCGTTACAGTTCCCCCTCCGATGTTTCCCTTGAAACTACTGATGTTCAACCGGTCTCTGGTCAGCATCAGAACTCCGTTGCAATGCTGTAGCCCCACCGGCAAGTCGTTCGAAGCAAAACTCGCATCCACAATATTGATCTGCCCTGCAAAATTCGTACCGCTCGCCGGGCCATGGGAATCGATGTTGAACTTCAATTGCCCCGAGCTTCTGATATCCGGATTGAACAGCTGTGCCAGTTGCATGTTCACCGAACCCACCAGCTTCAACGCCATGGGTCCATCGCCGCTGGCCGGGACGCTCCCCTCAAACTGCAGGTCCGTGCCCGTTCCGTGGACAGAAGAGCGCTGCACGTTGATCACCCCATCCTTGTAGTCGACGCGTATTGGCGCTGATGCTGCCAACTCAACCGTGTTGCCGTACGCCAGCTTCAGCACAGGAAGAGTTACGTGCGCCTCAAGCTGCTTCCGGTCCCGGAGCGGCCCATGCAGCGTGGCATGAAGCTCCGTCTCTCCGGTCACACCGTCGGCCTGCGGAGCATAGGCGGCAATCAGCGGACCCAACGGAATGCCTTGCGTATCGAGCGTCGCGTCCGCGAGGTAATCCCCAGTCAACTCAATCTTTGCCTTCGCCTGGATTGAAGTATTCACCGCGGACGATTGCAACGTGGCATACGCGACGTGGTTTGCGACGTTCGCCTGCACCTTGACGTTGTTAACGTTTTGCCCCTGCAATGCCAGCGCTGGAATCTCAAGCGTCGCGTTCACCTGCGGATCGTCGAACGAACCCTGTCCCTTTGCACGAAGGCCCGCAACGCCTGTTATCTTCAGGTTCCTCGAAACTACCGCCTGCAGCTTTCCCAAGTCCACGCCGGTCGCGTCCAACTCTGCGGTGTAGGTCTTCTCGCGCGGGCGCACGCTCGCCGTTCCTTTGATGCTCCCCGAAGGAAGTTCCACGGCCAGGTCACCGTGCACCTCGTCTCCCGCGCCCGCAAACGTCAAGTTCGCCGACTGTGCCGGCTGGTTGTAGGCCGTCAACTTCGTCAGCGACATATTCCCATTCCCAACCGGACTCAGCTCCGTTCCATGCATGGTAATCGCCGCACTCAGCGTGCCGGTCACGGGAATCTGCAGCCCCGCTAGTCTGGTCAGGTCCGCAATGTCTACCTGCGACGCGTTCAGTTGAACTTGCATCTGACTGTTCTCGGTGAACGTACCCTTGCTCAGCCCTATGCTCGCGCTGAAGGTGATGCGTCCATGGGATGCGGGTTCCAGATCGGCGCTTTGCAGGCTAAGCTGCGACGGGCTACATTCCACCTCGGCGCGAAACACCTTCCAGCTCGTTCCCTTGAATTGAAGATTCGTCGCCGTCAGTTGACCCATCAAATGCGGAGCCGCCGCGGTCCCCTGGACATTTCCCTGAAATGTCGCAGCTCCCGCGAGTCCCAGTGGCTGCATCGTCTGTCCCTGCGCCGGTGTGCGGAACATCTCCACGAGCGCATCCACTTCGCGCAAGTCGTTGGCCTGCAAATGGAGGCTCACGCTCGAATGCTTGCTCAACACACCGTTCATGGTCAGGTCGGTCTGCGGCGTCTTCACAAAACTCTGATCCAGCGCCAGTTGCTGATTATTCCCGGTGTAAGTGGCATGGATCGCACTCTCGAGCGGAAACGTCGCCGGCGCCGAGCCGGCATTCGCCGTGTTCCCCGGCGGTGGCGCCTGGGGTAAAGCGCCGCGGCCTCGCAGCACCTGCCCTTTCACGGTCGCATCGGCGTGCGCTACAACGTCGCGAAAGCTCCTTTCCCACGTCGCCTTCGCTACCGCGTTTAACGCTCCTGTCACCGTCCACGGGCTGGATTGCGCCGCTGGCCCGAGCGCTCTCACAATGTCCGCCAGCGAAACACCGCGCACCTCCGCCGTCACCTCCGAATGCGGATTGCCGCTGATGCTCTTCATGGTGCCCTGTGCAGTCACTACGCCACCCAGCACCCTTGCACGCAGATCGCGTAACACCGCATCGCCATTCGCCAGCCCATAGTGCGCCGCAATGTCATAGATCTGCCCGCGGATCGCTGGTGTACGAACCTCCAGCCCTCGGCTGTCCAGGTTCCCATTCACCGTCAGCGCATCGAACCCCGCGCGCCCCGCCGCCTGTTGGAACGCAATCGTCCCCGCTGTGTGCACCGTCCCCATCGGCACTGTGGGCTCCCTAAAAATCTCGCCCATCTGCTTGCCGTCGAGAACAATGTCGTAGTGCCCCTGCACTTCGGGATTGTTGTAGTTGTTCAGCACCCCGGCCATCGACACCACCGACTTGCCAACCGTAAGCTTCGCCTGCGTCAATTGGAATGTTGTGGGCGTCGCATCAAATTGCACTTCCAGGTTGTGCGCCACCGGATGCAACGCGCCGTATACCAGTTGCCCATTGGAATACGCCAGCCTGCCCGAATACTTCTTCAGCAGATTGTTGAAAGACGTCTTGAGTTCCAGGTCATGTAGATCTGCCGCGACC
>PMXH01000186.1 GCA_003165855.1 Acidobacteriaceae bacterium
CGACGAATTAGCCGACCTGATGATGCTCGACCGCGCCAATGTTGAGGAATCAATCACGCGGTTGGCCCAGATGGCGCGCGCCGTGGGCATTCACCTGGTGCTGGCCACGCAGCGTCCGTCGGTGGACGTGATCACGGGACTGATCAAGGCGAACTTCCCGGCGCGCATCTCGTTCCGGGTTGCGACCAAGGTGGATTCGAGAACCATTCTCGATGCCAACGGTGCGGAAGCCCTGCTGGGCAAAGGCGACATGCTCTATCTGCCGTCGGGCTCGGCGCGAGTGCATCGCCTGCATGCGCCGCTGGTCACGGAGAAGGAGATCGCAGCGGTGGTTGAGTTCTGGAAGCAACAAGGATCGGCTGAGTATCAGCAGCAGTTCCTGGAGGCGCCGAAAGACGAGCGCGAGGCTTCTGGCGGCACCGACGGGGTTGAGGGATCAGCCAGCAGCGGCGGCGAGGACGATCCCCTGTATCAGGATGCGGTGAAGCTGGTGGTGGAGTTCGGGAAAGCGTCCACTTCCCTGCTGCAGCGGCGGCTGCGTGTTGGTTACGGCCGCGCGGCGCACCTGATCGATCTGATGGAGCAGGATGGGATCGTGGGAGCGGCGGATGGTCCGAAGCCGCGGGAAGTGTTGAAACGTCCTGACTGGATCTCTGAGATTGAAGAGACGATGCGGTAGGATAATCGGCTACCTAGGGGTGGTTGCGAAGGTGGCGAATATAAGCCGAATCTAAAGATGGCTTCTTGCTTGCCCGAGGCGATTCGTATTGCGCCAACTTTAGCCTGCGCTCCTCGATTCGAAACTCGATCACTTCTCGGATGCGGCTATCGGTACAGGTGTCGAGAGCCGATCGCAGGTTCTCGATCTCAGCCTTGATACTTGCTATCTCCGCCATCTCTGGGGGTGAACGCATGGCCGATTCCTTGTTACGGGAATTGCCCAAGAGCGTAACACACAAAGCCGTCAGGCCGGTTCCCGACTTTCTGATGATCCAGATCAAGAAAATGAAACACGCCACTAAAATGTCTGGGATCAGCGACTTACGTTTTTGGGTCTGGCTAAACGGAATTATACCTTTCACAAACCTTTGCAAGAAACTGCACTGCGTTTGGTGCGGATTATCTCGATAGCCGCCGATACTCCCACACGAAGCCGAGAGAGAAGATCACGGCAACCTCAACCCAGAACCAGACAGTTCTGTAGTTTACGTGCCAACCGAACATTCGGTCTGGTCCGAGGAACATCGACAAGAATGACCCGATAGTGAGAATTACCGGGACTGCCACAACTGCTAACACTCCCGCGAAGGCACTCTTCAAATAGATCATGGCAGCTACTTCTTAGAGTTTTCCTTTGGAGCCTTTTTCTTCGGTTCCGGCTTCGTCTCCAGCGCGGCCAGCACTGTCCGTTTGAAGTCGAGCGGAATTTTCAGTTTTTCGTTCTTGGGCTTCATCTTTAACCTCTGGTTGGGTCGCGGTCTGTGTTTCTGGAAACAATAGTCCAGTTTCTCGTCTCGCTTGCTCTTCGGCTTGCCGCTGAGGATCAGGAGCGGGAGGAAGGGCCAGATCGCAAATGCGAATTACCTTTAGGTTCAGTCTCTTTCCGAGCGCTTCGACATCTTTGTCGTCTGAATAGATCGCCGTTACCTCTTCTGCCTTCCCGATAGAGACAATCTGAATGTCAAACTTCAATTTTGCCCAAGTAGCCCAAGGCTGAGAATTGCTTTTCATCAGTGCGATTAATTCGGCAGCCTCTATTGCGGCCTTTATTCCGAAGGGCATGATCTCGAATCGATAACTGTCCGACAGAATGCTGAGATACTTAAACCTTCCTTTGCCAGCTCTAACCAGAATCTCAGCGAGCGCCGGAGCCGGAACTCCAATCACTTGATCTGCCGCGTTCAAAGTAGCAATCAAGTGATCCACCCGTTCCCGAAACTGAGAAACTGGTTTGTTGTCCCTATCCTTTGCGGGTTCGGGACTGGGATGCAGATACACGATCAGATAGCTGGCATCGAAGATAATCATTGGGTAGGTTCATCCTCCCCATGTCGTATTTTCCGCAGTTCCTCTAGTGGGTCCTTAACGCTAGGCCACTCGCTCCCTTCGACGGCGCGGAGTTTGTCGATTATCGTACCGATGTTCTCTTCGGATAGAGGGTCTGGGTCAAAAGACTGAATTGTAAATCTCGTTTGTTGCCACTCGCGATCTGGATTGCGATACCAGACCGCGATTCCGTGTACTCGGATGACTTGGAGGTAGTATCCGGATAGTTGTTTGGAAAGGGCTTCGCTGGTCTCGCAATAAATCATTTTCTTATCAGCGCGTTCCAACCAGATGGGGATGGTGTCTCCTTTGCCCCCGACGCGCCGAAGTCTGCCAGTAACCGTGGCTCGCTCTTTGATCGGGCCATACGTTTCAGGGGCTTCCTTCCTTACGCCAGGGAATGCAATTACGTTCGTATTTCGCAGTACATCGTGGATGTATCCGCTTCCCTGATCCTTTTTGAAGCGTGCGTCGATCCGACTGTATGCTTCGACGGCATCAGGCTCGCCAGTACCAGCAGCGGCACCGTGAATGCGATGGAAGATTCTACCCTCTTCCGTTTCGTCGTAGAGGATGACTGGCTGGGCGCTGCCATCTTTCACGCCGATGAGATGAACGCTCTCTTTATGGCCTAGCAGCGTTGCCAGATCAAGCAGGTACTCCGCAAGACGGGACATGGGTATCGTGGTGGGCGTGAAGTCCACGCCGTCGATTTTCCCTTCAATTGTGAATCGGAGTTCTTTGAAGCTAGGCATATCGGCCCCCTATGATACACTGATCCCGTATCATCGGAGATACAGCAATAATCGGCCCGCGTGACCAGCGCGGGCCTTATTTTTTGCCCTGCATTTTCTTGCGCCACATCCAACGGGACAGCGGCTTTACTGGCTCGAAGAGGTCTAGTTGCCTCTTTCCGATGCGCCAGTACGGCTGCTTATTGAGTCCCGCAGTTGTAGCCTCTTGCCTTCTGCTTGGCTCAGAGCCAGCAACGTGCGATCTGTGTCGCTGATCTTCCGAGCGTTGTATCTAAAATCAAATTCTGCGAGGTAGCGGTGTAGGTGGTGACTGCCAACCTGATGGTAAACGCCAGTCAAGCCGCGCTTGAGAAGCCCAAAAAATCCTTCCACCGTGTTCGTGTGAACCACAAAGCCGTCTTTCGCCTTGCGGGAGTATTCGCCATCGGAGTGGTTGATTACTTCGTGACGGTCGAACTTCGCGCCTACTCTGTCATAAGAAGAATAGCCATCCGTCACCACGGTAGCGGCGGCTTCTACGTTGCTCCGCAGTGTGCCGACTAGATTCTCTGCCGTGACACGGTGCACATGGAAAGAGCGCACATCACCATTCCGCTGCAACACGGAGAACACTGGCTGCTTCTTGCTATACGCATCAGGACGGCCCACGCCGCCGCGATTCTTCGTTTTTCCGCCAATGTAGGTTTCGTCGGCTTCGACCACGCCCGTCAATTTTTTCTGATATGAGGACTGACCCATCATGTAGCGAATACGATGGGTCATAAACCACGCAGACTTGTACGTCACTCCCAACATGCGGTGAAGCTGATGGGAGCTAATCCCCTTCTTGGACGCACAGAGAAGATGGATAGCCAGCAACCACTTGTTCAAGGGAATGTGGCTATCCTCGAAGATCGTGTTAACGGTAACGGTGAACTGCTGTTCGCAGTCCTTGCACTTCCACACGCCGGAGCGGACGGGCCGTTTGCTGTTCGGCTTCCCGGTCAGCTTGTAGGCCGTCGCGCAATTGCAATGCGGACAGACGGGGCCATTCGGCCAGCGCAAATTCTCTAGGAACTCTCGCGCTTTGTCCTTATCTTGGAAGTGTGGGGTGTCGGCAAGATTTAGCATCGGGTTAACCTCGACCTTCCTTAACCTTACGCTTTTTCTTCCGGTTTGTCAAGGGTATAATTACGACCGCAAAATATTGAATTTACGGGAGTTATCTCTCTGCTATTTGAATGTCAAAGATCAATGCGTATAAATATAGCGTTGCAGTTTTGAGAGTTGAAGTCAAGGAAAATTATGGGCGGGGTAGCGGTGCAGTTTGGCTTACGCGTTGCGCCGGTTAAGCGGGAGATCCTTCGCTACGCCTGAAAAACGGCTCCGCTCAGGATGACAGTCGTCGTGTAATAGTGCAAACTGCACCACTACCGTGGGTGGTGGGTCAGTTTGAAAGGGGCGATTGCGCGGGCGCGGGAGATCCCCTTCGACTTCGCTCGGGGCAGGATCTCGTCCCGCCGGTGAAAACGAGGGACAGTCGGGATGACGCCGCAGGGGCGCAACGTTGAAGATTTCAAATTGAGCCGCTACCGGCCCGATACCGGACGTTCGCCAAGCGCGCTAGATGCGCAGTCTGCGATAGGCTGCACCGGCCAAAATTGCCAGGCCCGTTCCTAGCAGGCCCATAGTACCGGGTTCTGGGACTGTCGATTGGCCTCCGCAACCGCCGCCGATGCTGTTATTGTTCAGGGTCACCGCACCATTGATCGCCAAGGCGCTGCCGCAACCGATGCTGGCGCCGTTATCCAGGGTGATGCTGGTGAGCGCGAGAATATTTCCTTCGAACTTGGTGGTGGTGCCGAGAGTGGCGGAACTGCCTACCTGCCAAAACACGTTGGGGTCATTCAAGGTACTGGAGAAAATGACCGCCGAGCCGCTTGCGGTGGTGAGCGTACTCCCGATCTGAAAGACGAACACCGCGTTGGGATTACCTAAGTTGTTCAGAGTCAGGGTCCCGGTCAGCTGAGCAGAACTCGAAAAGAAATATACGCCGGGCGTAAGAGTCATTCCGCCCAAGTCCTTACCTGTCAGCGTGGCGGTGGGCGATAGGCCCATGGCCGCGTTGTAGGCGGTGGTGAGATCGCGTTGAGCCCGAGCCGCGGGCCCGTTGCAGGCGTTAATGGTTCCGCTCACGCTCCCTGGAGGGAAGCCGGTTATTGAGCAGCCCGCGCTGACGCCCAGGTTTCCGATGAGCACGCTGGAACCGGTATTGGTGACGGCCGAGCCAGCCAGCACGGCGTAGCCGCCGGCAGTCCCCAGATTGATCGAGTTGGCATAAACACTGGCGGTCAACAACGGGAGGAGCAACAGCGAAACGGCAAGCCAACGAACGCCATGAGATTTCATAACTCCCTCCTAGTCAACAGAAAGAAGCCGGACTGGCGATGGCAAGAAATCACCAGCCAAACCTATCTCCTGAGGTGAAAGAAAAAAGGTGGCGCGGCGATTCCCTTGGCCGCGCCACCGAAGGAAACAGGCGGACAGTGTTGCAGGGACGCATCAGTTCCTCACATCCCTCAGACCAAATCAAATTACAATCGAGGCTTATTTCTTGTCTGTTCAAAATTGCACAGTCTTGAAATAAGTTGTGAAGCGCAGAACTCCGATCAATGGCTGTAGAGCGTTGCCCTGAGTCACCAGGACTTTGTCGTATATGATCTGTATCCAACCAGAAGCCTGCAGGAATCTTTGGAGGCCAAAGTGTCGGTTCGATTTAATTTAAGCAAGGGCGGTGTAGTGACAGCGACGTCGATAATTCTAGCGGTCTCGCTGATTTCGAGTAATGCGTTTGCGCAGACCCCGGCGGCTAACTGCTCCGTGCAGCCGAATGAAGTCATTGTGGGGGAACTCGTCACGGCAACCGTCAGGGCCAGCAATTTTAATCCCAAGCACAAGCTCAGCTATGTCTGGAACCCCATCAACGGAGGAGGCAAGGTTATTGGGAAAGACGCAACCGCCCAGATCGAGACCACCGACGCTGCCCCCGGGAGCTACACCGTCACGGCCCATGTGACCGACGCCAAAGCGAAGAAGAACAAGGAAGCGAGCTGCACCGCGGACTTTATGGTGAAGCCGCTGCCGCCGAAGAATCCGCCGACTCTATCGTCTATCTCGGCCAGCCCGAAGAGCGTTCCGACGGGTGGAACTGTGAACTTGTCGGCCAACTGCGCCAGCCCGGATGGCGTTCCGGTGACCATCTCCTGGACGTCGATCGGCGGAAGCGTTTCCGGCACTGGCGTTTCGGTGATACTGAACACAACCGGAGTGTCGCCGGGAGTAATCGCGGTGAGCGCTACCTGCAGCGATTCGCGTGGGCTGAACGCTCTGGCGTCGATCGAGGTCACGGTGGAGAATCTGCCTCCACCTCCGCCTGTGCCGCCTTCACCACCGCCAAGTCCGGAGATCAAAGCGGTGGAAGCTCGCATTGCGCTGAAAAGCATTTACTTCGCGACATCTATGCCGCCGGTCAGCGATCCCAAGACCGGGCTGGTTGAGAGTCAACAGCAAACGCTGGTTGCACTCGCCGCCGACTTCAAGAAGTACCTCGAAAGCAAGCCAGAGGCACACTTGATTTTAGAGGGCCACGCTGATCCGCGGGGCCGCACTAAATACGATCAGAAGCTTTCCGAGCGCCGGGTCGACCGCGTCAAGAGTTTTCTGGTCGAACAGGGCGTTTCCGAGGCGAACCTTGATACCAAGGCGTTTGGCGCTCGACATGCCCTGACCGATGCCACAGTGAAGGATGCGATCGAGAACGATCCTGAGCTCAGCGCGGAAGAACGTCAGCGGGCGTTGAGAAATATGCAGACGATTGTTCTGGCAAGCGATCGGCGGGTTGATATCAGGTTGAGCACGACGGGGGAATCGTCGGTGCGGCGTTTCCCATTTAATGCCGCGGATGCTTTGACCCTGATCGGCGGCCGGGAAGCCGAGGTCAAGAAGAAGACAGCCAAACGTGCGGGCAAGAAGAGGAAGAACAAATAATGGAAGATCAAAGTCCCCGCCCCTGTCTCTGCAAAGGACGCAGAGACAGGGACGGGACACGCGTAGGCGACCCGAGGGCCGCATAGACTAGGAAGCAGATGATACGAGCGCTGTTAGTGATGCTCGAGTTTTCGCCAGGAACGAAGATTCACCGCGTAGAGGCCGATGCAGAATACGTTGGCGGGGATGAATCCGAATTGCGAAGTGTGGAAGCCGATGAGGCAGACGACGACGCTGTTGATGGCGGCCAGAATCCAGCCTTCCCAGCAGCGCTTTCCTACCAGAATGGTCGAAACGATCGTAAGTACGCAGGACAAGTAGTCAAGCCGGAACGACAACGCAACCTCCCTCAAAGTTTGAGTATGCGGCCCCGGCGCGAGGTCTTTCTGTGATTCCACGCAAAATGGGGAGAACGGAAGTAGTGGGCCGGAAGATCAGGGCAGACTCGTTTAGAATCTTCCATGCTCGGGAATGGATCAGGAGCGACCGTGAAAACTCTTACCGAATACTTGAAGTTTCATACCAAGACGCATCGGGCCTATGTACATATAACGCCGCAGGTGGAAGAGATCGTGCGCAAGAGCGGGGTGCAGGAGGGGATGGTGCTGGTTTCCGCGATGCACATCACGGCGGGCGTGTATGTGAACGACAATGAAAGCGGACTGATTGAGGACATCGACGAGTGGCTGGAACATCTGGCTCCGTTCCGCAAGAACTATAAGCATCACGAAACCGGGGAGGACAATGGCGATTCGCACTTGAAGGCGCTCTTGATTCACCACGAGGTGATTGTGCCGATTACGGCCGGTAAACTCGACTTGGGAACGTGGCAGCGGATCTTCTATGCGGAGTTCGATGGGCAGCGCGACAAGCGAGTGATTGTGAAGGTCATGGGGGAATAAAAGCAGTGGGCAGTGGCCAGTGGCCAGTGCGGATTCGCTCGGCTACGGGTGCAACTTCGCGGGCGCAACCCGGTCTTTAATGAGAAACTAGGTTGCCGCACCCAAGTGAATGTAACTAGCCACTGACCACTGGTCACTGGCCACTGATCCGGAGGATCGATGACTGACGAGCTGCAAGAACTACAGGAACATGCGGAGAAAGCCAGAGAGGACCGTTCGCTGGCGGCCGTATCGTTGACGATGGCGGTGCTGGCGGTGTGCGTGGCAGTAGTGTCACTGCTGGGGCACCGGGCGCATACCGAGGAGGTTGTGCTGCAGGCGAAGGCCTCCGATCAGTGGGCGTATTACCAGGCCAAGAATATTCGCGAGCATGAGGACGAGTTGTTCGCCGACTTCGCTGCCGTCGCAGGGAGCAGCGACGCCGGAGCGATGGCCAAGTTCGGGGAAAAGTCTGCACAGGAGGGGGAGCGCTACAAGCACGACAAGGGAGAGATCAAAGACAAGGCCGACGACTTGGACCGGGAGGTTGTCGTGGAACGGCGGCGCGCCGATCGGTATGACCTGGCGGAAGTGTTTCTGGAGATTGGGCTGGTGATTACCTCGATCACGCTGCTCTCGGGGCGTCGCATCTTCTGGCACGTGGGGATCGTGTTGAGCGTGGTGGGCGTAGTGGTAGCAGTTATGGGCGCCGTGGTGCACTGAGAACAATCGCTAGGCGGCGATTTCGTACTCGCTCTTAACCAGGCCGCTCGGATAGTGCTGCGTCGCTACATGGTGCAGACGCAGATCGCGCGGCAGGGCGCCGAAGAGAGGAATACCGTCTCCGATGAGCACGGGCACGCGGGTGATGATGAGGCGCTGAACGAGGCCGGCGCGCAGGAAGTTCTGAATGGTGATCCCGCCGTCGACATAGAGGTGGTGGGCGCCGCTGGCGGCGAGTTTCGCAACGATCTCCGCCGGAGATCCGGCCATCTGTTCCACAACCCCTCCTCGCACTGGGGAAAAGTCAACGGGGCGGCTGCTGAGGACGACGACACGCTTGTCCCCGTAAGGCCATACCGGGAAAGCCAGAACGGTTTCGAAGGTCTTGCGGCCGATCACCAGGGCATCGATGGTGGCGATGAACTCGTTGTAGCCGTGCGGTTCGCCGCCGCCCTCCGGTAGAAAGTCAAGATCGCCGTTCGGTCGCGCGATGAAGCCGTCGAGGCTGGTGCCGATAAAAACAGAAACTGTCATTGTGGATTCCTACTCAGCCGAAAATCTCCTACTGACTTCAAAAGCGGCACCATTGTACCTGCGCTGGACTGCCCGCGACGGGGTGAAGTAGTCAACCTCTGAACCGGGCGCGCGTCTGAATTGTAAGTGATCCGTTTCAGGGCAGAAGCGTTTTCATGCAGAACAGGCTGCCGCCGGACTTTTCGAACTCGGAAGTGTCGACGATAACGGGGGTAAGGCCTTCCTGGCGCAGGATGGCATCAAGGTGCGGGGTGACGTAAGGAGTTAGGTAGCTTCCGTTGGCTACAATGCCGTTGCCCATGAATTTGTGAGCTTCGTCGGCGGTGAGATGGTGCATTCGCTTCCAGAACCCGCGGAGGGTGGCGAGAGACTCGGGGGCGTAGGCAGCCGGATAGATAAGAATTGCTTCGTTGTTCAGAGGGCAGAAACAAGTATCGAGGTGATAGCAGTAGGGGTCGACCAGATGGAGAGGGACGACCGGGATATCCAATTTGGACATGGCATGGCTGAATTTTTCAACACCGCCCAAGGTCGAACGAAAACCATAACCGGCATAGATGAGAGACCAGTCCGGATGCCAAAGGAGGTCGCCATGGCCTTCGAGGTAGTCGGCACCAAGATCGACTTCGATGATCTTGAAACCGTGTTGGAGGTACCAGTCCACGTAAAAAGCGACCTCGCGCTGCCGTGAAGGATGCAGCATGCGGCTGGGCACGATGAACTTGCCGAGTCCCTTATGAAAACCCACAAAGACCTGATTAGCGGCGAAGACCATGTCCTCGAGGCCGGGGACAGGAGCGATGGTCTCGACCTGGCATCCGGCACGTTCCAAAGCGGAACAAAGAGCTTGCCATTGCTGTTGAGCCTTGGCGCGATCGACGGGAGACTTCCCCAACATGTAGGGGTTCTTTCGGTCGACGACATCGAAATAGGCAGGTGGACACAAGAGGACTTGCTTTGGCATGTTGGTGAAATGGTAGCGAGGCGCTGCTGTGGAGGCAAGGCACGGAAGACGAAGGTTCGGCACCAATGCCGGTGGTTCGGCACGGACGGACGAGGCGCAAGAGCAGAGATTCGCTTCGAAGGCAAGGATTTAGCCGGAGAAATTTCCACAGGGGCTGGCAGCTCACATGCACTGGTTTGCGTAATCTGGCTGCTGTTGCAAGTCTCAGGGGGCGAACTGTGAGGGGGGTACAAGTCTGAGATTGAAAGAGCAGTCCGGCGGAGGGTACGATGCTCAGCCACTGCGCGAATTCACAATGCTCAAAACCGTTTCTTCGACTGCGCCAAGGCAAGTTGTTCCTAGTGGAAACCGAGTGTGTGGCCAAATCGGGAGAGTTGACGCCACCGTCGTCACGCCCTACCCGGCAACAGGCCCGGCGCGTGGACCGGTACTGGCTGTGTGACCAATGCGCGAAGGTTTGGACGTTGGTTTACGACCTTCACCAGGGGATCATGTTAGTGCTGTTGCCGCAGCCGCCGGCCAGCGCGAGGCCAGCCATGGCGGAAGAGTACGGTAAAGCGGTAGGCGCGCGGCAGCTCCAGATTGTGCGTGGATGACTAGGTGGGTAAGTTAAGAGTAGTTTCAAGAAAAAGGCGCAGGGGGCTGGGACTGGCAACGGGCTGACGTTTCCTCACTTTCGCCCGATGGCGAGAATGTGGGAGCTTGCCCCGAGCAGGGCGGGGGTCGTGCTCCACCTTGCGGACCGAGGCGAGCAAGCGCTCTCGCTGCTCGGGGAGGTTCCAGAGCCGGTCGAAGTCCCGCGCCAGCCAACCTGGTCCTTCGATGGCCACGAGATCAACCTGCTTGAAGCCCGCTTCCAACAGTTCGGCGGCCAGTTCGTCGGGGAGGTGAAAAAACGCATCGGTAAAGTAGATTAGGCTGCCGGTGGGATTTCGATGCTGGCCTTCGGCCAGATCGCGCTCAAGGATGGGGACAAATTCCGGCCGGTCGAAGAATCCATTGGAGAGAGAATCGAGCAGCGAAGCGAACCGGCTGATGGCGGCAGCCCACAGCAGGCCTCCGGGCCGAAGAACGCGATGGGCTTCGCGCAACGCGGCGAGGCGATCGTTGCGCCGGGTGAGGTGATAAAGAGGACCGAGCATCAGAACTGCGTCGGCGGTCTGTTGGGCATGCTGCAGCTGGCGCGCGTCTCCAACGACAGCAGAAGCGAGGGGATGCTGAGGTTGTTGGGCCGAAGCGGCACGCGCCTGGTCGATATGACTAGGCACGGGATCGATGAGATGAGCTTCATAGCCGAGCGAGGCCAGCCAGCAAGCATAGGCACCGGCCCCGCCACCGACATCGAGCACCCTGGCGGGCGCGGACTGAATATGGCGGAGGATCAACTCCTGGGTGCGCGCGTGCTCGAGTTGAAACCATCCCGTGCGAAGACGAGAGGCTTCGTCGGCCTGAGTGTAGTGCCGAATGATTTCGTGAGCGGAGTTGTCGGCCATAAGTGGATCTAAGCACTGCCCGTGCGGCGATGCGGAGCGCGGTATCCCATGCCCATGGAGATGTGCCGGGCCGCGTCTCTTAGCGATTCGAGGATGCGTGGCATAGTCTGCGGGCTGACCTGCTGCGCCGTGCCGCTCAAACCGAGGCCGGCTTCAATCGTACCGCGATCATTGAAAACCGGAGCGCCGACGCAGCGAGCGCCAAGGTTGTTCTCTTCGTCGTCGACGGCGTAGCCTTGGGTGCGGACTTTTTCCAGTTCCTTGAGCAGACGCGGCAAAGTAATGATGGTTTTGGGCGTGCGCTTTTCCATGCCGCTCTGGCGCAGAATCTGCTCCAGTCGATCCTGGGGAATGTGCGCGACCAGGGCTTTGCCGATGCTGGTGGCGTGGACGCGCATGCGGCGGCCCACCCAGGTATCCATCCGGATGAACCCCTCCGGCTCAACCTTCTCGATATAGACGGCGTCAGGGCCATCCAGAATAGCCAGGTGGCAGGTGAGGCCGGTCTGGTGGGTGAGGTGGCGCATGATAGGCAAAGCCACGCCCCGCACATCCAATCCGCTCAGCGCTCCGCGGCTTAGGCTCAAGATCTTCAAGCCCACCCGGTACTTGCCCGACTCCGCATCGCGAGTTAAGTAGCCTTGCGTCTCCAGAGTGCGCAGAATGTAGCTGGCGGAACTCTTCGGGATGTTGAGTTTACGGCTGATTTCGGCGTTGCTCAGGCCATCGGATTCCTGCGCCACGGCTTCCAACATTGCGAGAGCGCGCTCAACCGCGGCGGACGGAGAATCGGAGGAAGCCGGCATGCTCGCTGATGGTACCAAAGTCGGCCAATAAAGTGAATGTATGTTCATCCTGTTGAACAACGGCCTTGACCGGCACGGACGGCTGACATACGCTTCGCCAGTATAGTGAATCATAGTTCACTATATTGAACACATCCTTTCAGTCCGCGGGAGAGAACACAAGTGCCCACCAAGGAAAACGGAACGAAGAACACAACCCGGCAACCTTCCCCCTCACCATTGGCAAGCGAAGAAGAGAAGACCGCACAGTACGCCCTGGCACAGGAGTGCATGAACCACGAGTGGGCCAACAATCCGCGATGGAGCGGAATCGAGCGTCCGTACACGGCGGAAGATGTGCTGCGTCTGCGGGGCTCGATTCACATTGAGCGCACGCTGGCGCGCCTGGGGGCGGAGCGGTTGTGGGAACTGCTGCAGACCGAGCCTTACGTCAATGCGCTCGGGGCTGTGACGGGCAACCAGGCGGTGCAGCAGGTGCAGGCCGGGCTGAAGGCGATCTATGTGAGTGGATGGCAGGTGGCGGCAGACGCCAACAACGCGGGCCAGATGTACCCCGACCAGAGCCTGTATCCGGCGGACAGCGTTCCGAACCTGTGCCGGCGCATCAACAGCGCGCTGCAGCGCGCCGATCAGGTGCATCATGCGGAGGGGAAAGTTGCTCCCGCGCAAACCTGGTTTGCGCCGCTGGTGGCCGATGCGGAAGCCGGGTTCGGCGGCACGCTGAATGCCTTTGAACTGATGAAGGGGATGATCGAAGCCGGTGCGGCGTGCGTACACTTCGAAGATCAGCTTTCGTCGGCGAAGAAGTGCGGACACCTGGGGGGAAAGGTTCTGGTTTCGACCACTGAGGCGGTGCAGAAGCTGGTTGCGGCGCGGCTTGCGGCCGACGTGATGGGCGTGCCCTCGTTGATCATGGCGCGCACTGACGCGGACAGCGCGCACCTGCTCACTAGCGACATCGATGCACACGACCGCGCCTTCTGCACCGGCGAACGCACGCCGGAAGGCTTTTATCGCATTCGCGGAGGCCTCGACTCGGCCATCGCCCGCGGACTGGCCTACGCGCCTTACGCCGACTTGATCTGGTGCGAGACCTCGCATCCCGATCTGGAAGAAGCACGCCTTTTCGCCGAGGCTATTCATGCCCAGCATCCCGGGAAGATGCTGGCCTACAACTGCTCGCCCAGCTTCAACTGGCGCAAGAATCTGGACGAGGCGACGATCGCCCGCTTCCAGCAGGAACTGGCCCGCATGGGATATAAGTTCCAGTTCGTCACCCTGGCCGGCTTCCACGCGCTCAATCTCAGCATGTTTGAGCTGGCACGCGGATACAAACTCGCGGGCATGACCGCCTATTCTCGTCTGCAGGAAAAAGAGTTCAGCCGCGAAACCCAGTACGGATATGAAGCGGTGAAGCACCAGCGTTTCGTGGGAACGGGATACTTTGACCAAGTGCAACAGGTGATCAGCGGCGGGCTGGCCTCGACCATGGCGCTGGACGGATCCACGGAAGCCGAACAGTTCAACGAAAAGAAGGCACTCGTTCGACCGAAGCATGGCCCGGACGCGGGTTGTCAGCCAATCCTGGGCGACTGTCCGCACACGCCGGTTCACATCGACGTCGGCCCGGAGGAGATGCTGCTGCCGTCGGGCGACTAGGAGCTAGTTCATGACTGGAGTGTTCGCGCGCTCAGCGTCGCCTTGTTTTTCCTGGGAGCAAGTCCTCGAGGGTTACCCGGCGGGCGCGAAGCGCAAGGCCGCCGCTCAAGCCGCATAGCTGGCTCTGCTATAATCGAACCGCCCCTGGGGTGTTGTTTCACATCCGTGCGGAAGTGGTGGAACTGGCAGACACACCATCTTGAGGGGGTGGCGCCGAAAGGCGTGGGGGTTCAAATCCCCCCTTCCGCACCAAAACTCCGTTATAAACTCGCCTTCGCTCTTCCATCGTGAACTTGCACTTCCACACTCTATCCGAGTGTCACTCATCATGCTAGGTTAGCCGAAACCCGCGACGGGAAAACGGGAGATTCATGCGATCACTTTTCCAGCGAGACTGCGTGTTTTCGGGGGCCTTCGATTCCCTCCATGACGTGGATATCGTTAGGATGATTTGACAGGCATGAGATTCTTGTCTGCGAGTCCCTACTCTTAAGGATCGAGAGACGAGAATGTCGGCCGCACATACGAGACGCGACTTTCTGAGAATATCCGCCGCAGGACTAGCTGCGGGTGCTGCGACCGACGCACTGCCGGCTTGGGATTCGGCCGGTTCAGCCAATTCCGGTGCCGGTGAAATCACAGTTCGGGTGACTGATGAGACACGGCGTTTTGAGCCGGAGCAAACGCTGGTGTGGCGCCAGCGCTCCAGTAAGAATCTCTCCGGAGAAAGCCTCGTGCTAGATCCCGAGAAGAAATTCCAGGAGATTCTCGGCTTCGGCGCTGCTTTCACCGACGCATCCTGCTACCTGTTTAGCCAACTGTCCGCGGATTCTCGCCGGCAATTGTTCCACGAATTTTTTCACCCGACGGAGCTGGGACTCAATGTCTGTCGCACCTGCATCGGTGCCAGTGACTACTCGACGGAAGCTTACAGCTTCGACGAAGGCGAGCCCGATCCTGAGTTAAAGCGCTTCTCGATTGATCACGACCGTGCATACCTCCTGCCGTCGCTGCGGGAAGCGCGCCAGGTTAATCCGGACTTGTTTCTGCTTTCCACTCCCTGGAGTCCGCCGGGTTGGATGAAAGCGGGCGGATCCATGCTGGGCGGCTCGATGCGCAAGAAGTATTTCGCCAGTTACGCACAATACTTCCTGAAGTTCCTGCAAGCCTATGCCGCCGAAGGCGTCCCCGTCCAGGCCGTCACCTCGCAGAATGAAGTGGACACCGATCAGGACGGCCGCATGCCCGCATGCCTGTGGGGACAGGAGTATGAAATCGAGTTCGTGAAGCTACATTTGGGACCGGTGCTGAAAGCCAACGGGATTTCGACCAAGATCTGGCTCCTTGATCACAACTACAACCTGTGGGGTCGGGCGATTTGCGAACTCGATGATCCAGGCGTTCGTGAATATGCTAACTCGATCGCGTGGCATGGCTATGCCGGTGGCGCGAGCATGATGTCCAAAGTTCACGACGCACATCCCGATGCGAAGATGCACTGGACGGAGGGTGGCCCGGACTACACCAGCCCTGTCTATGCCACCGATTGGGCCCAATGGGGACGCACGTTTACCGAGGTTCTGCGTAACTGGGGCCAGTCGATCACCGGCTGGAATCTCGCGCTCGATGAACAAGGCCGTCCCAACATCGGGCCCTTTCCCTGCGGCGGCCTGGTCACGATTCACTCGCAGACCAAGGAAATCACCCGCAGCGGCCAGTACTGGGCTTTCGCGCATTTCTCCCGCTTGATTCGCCGCGGTGCGCACCGTTTCGAGTCCCAGGGAATTCTAGCCAACGTCGATCATGTGGCCTGCGAGAATCCTGACGGTCAGAAAGTCCTGGTGATCACCAACACAGCCGCAACGCGTCCTGTGGTGCTGCAAATGGGTGCGATGGCGGCAGACCTAACCCTGCCGGGTAATTCAATTACGACGCTCGCATGGAAGTGACTACATCGGTTGGCGCCATTGAATTCGTCGCTCCATGTGTTCCTTCGGTTTTCCCGGTAAACGCTAAAACATCGGGCAACGAATGCATCCCACCCATTCATGGCATCAGAACTCAGGCGCAAATGATCTTGCCATTTCCAGAGTAACGCGCTGCTTGTGCCGGTAAGCGAGGTTGGCCATGTGCACCGCGATCGCCGAGCGGTAGCCGATTTCGACCGGCGCATTCGGGGTCTTGCGACTGCGTATGCATTCGATCCAGTTGGTCATGTGGTCCTGATCTGGAGTTTTCCCGGTGAGAGCCGTCCCGTGCGGCCGATTGACCTTTTCAGGAGAGTAGCGAATGAACTCTCCTTCTTCCCCGTTCACCATATCGGACGCTCCCCATCCGTGTTCGATGGTTCCGTCACTGCCCAGAATGTGCTCGCCCAATCCAAAATGGCTATTGCTAAAGGTGGACTGCCAGGTCACAACCAGGTCGTTAGGGAAATCGAGAGTGACGGCGATGGTGTCGGGTACCTCACGGCCGTCTTTTTCAGAAAAGGTACCACCCGACATGAAAGCGGCGGTGGGCAGGGGCAGGTCGAGCGCAGTCATGATCCATGCGATCTGATGCACCATGTTTTCGGTCACGTTCCCGCCGGAAAACTCCCAGAACAAACGCCAGTTGATCAGGCGGTACGGATCGAATGGCCGATCCGGACGGCCATTCAGGAATGCACTCCAGTTGACGTTGTGAGCAGTGCAGTCTGAAGGAATGGGACGCACCCATTGGCCTTGCCCGTGGGGCGTGTTGCGGCTCATCCAGGATTCCACCTGCGTGACCTTGCCCACAGTTCCGTCTTTGATCCACTTTCTTGCATCCTGCAACGCGCCGGAACTTTCCCACTGCAATCCGATTTGGACGACGCGTCCGGATTGTTTCGCCGCGGCCAGGCATTGCTCGGCTTCAGGAATTGACCAGGTCATGGTCTTCTCGGAGTAAAGGTCCTTGCCTGCGGCAAGCGTGTCGAGAAAATGCCGAGCGTGCGTGTGCAATGGGCTCGCGACGATGACGACGTCAATATCCTTTATGTCGAGCAGGCGTCGATGATCGTCGAATGTAAGAATGCCCAGCGCCTTTTTCCTGGCTTCATCGCGGCGCCGGCCGTAGACGTCGGCGATGGCGACCAGTTGAGTGTTTGGAACCGCGGAGACCTCCTCGAGCAAATCCTGCCCGCGGTTTCCCACACCAATCATGCCAACGCGGACGCGATTATTGGCCCCCAGCACACGTGCATGGGGATACGCCAGAAACGCCGCCGTGCCCGCCGCTTGCCTAAGGAAACCTCGCCTCGTGCTGTTCGTCATGTTGTCATGTCTCCGTGCGGTTACAGCGCCCCGGCTTCTTGCAGAAGCTGCTTCATTCCCGCCCAACTCCGGCGCGAAGATTTCTCCGGTGTGCCACCGCCATCCCAGTGGGTTTCCAGACTAACTGCAAAGCGATAACCGTCCCGCTTGAACGCCTTGAACTGTCCCAGCCAGTCGACGATCCCGGCTCCCATGGGCGCCCACTCGTAATCGTTGCCTTTTTTCACGGCGTCTTTGCAATGGCAGTGACCGATCCGATCCTTGGGGAGAAGATTGTATCCGTCCGGGAAGGGTTTCTCACCGCTCGCGGCAGCGTTGCCCGGGTCCCAGTTCATCATGAGATAAGGAGACTTGACCGCATCGAGAACTTTGGCAGCCTCGGCCCCGGTAGCGGTGTTAAGACCGGAATCGTTTTCCAGAAGCAGCGTAATTCCCTTCTTGCCAGCCTTGTTGGCCGCCTGCAGGAGTTTCTCATTGATCGCCGCGCGATACGGTCTTTGATCATCCAGGCGCCAGAAATCGAAGCAGCGGACGCGATCGGTTTGGAAGGCATTTGCGAGTTCGATGCCGCGCTCCAATGCTTCGTCCTGCTGATCAAAGGTGAAGTCGGCTTTGAAATCGCCATGCTGGCTGAACTTCGACACGGGAGCGCCCTTCCAGTCCACTTTGAAGAGTGGGCTGGCGATATCTGTAACGCGCAGTTGATACTTCTCCAGAATGCGACGTGCTTCCGCAACTTCCTTGGCGTCCAGATTGAGAATGTTCTTGTTCCACATGCCACGAAGCTCGATCCACTGCATCCCGAATTCGCGGGAGGCAACTTCGCAGGCGCGGCCAAAGTCTTGCGAGATCTCGTCGTTGATAACGGCGACACGGAAAGGAGAACTCAGAGTCTGAGCTTGCCCAGGCTCTTGCCGATTGCCGATGAGGGCATCCACTAGGCCTCGCGGTTGCGTCACCATCGTTAGGGCACGGCTGGGAAGCGACGACACCGCCGCGGCCGTTGCGACTCCGAGACCGGTCAGAAACTCGCGCCGCCCCATGTAACCATTTCTAGTCATTAGTCTCCCTCAGGCCTTTGCCAAGATATGCTAGCAGACGCGAACCGCCATCTTGCTAGTGCCCAAGGGATCCTGGGAAAATCCCCTGCGCGGGGCCGGATCGCTGCGGCCCGGGAGGATGAAAGTTGACATGCCGCGGCTTGCGGCTTATGGTCTTGCTTCGCGAATCTAGGTCGCTTGCATCCCCCTTTTTTCGCTGTACCTGCCAGCTGATTCGCAGAGTTTCGTCGGAACTAAATATGGACTCCAACGCGCTAGCCCTGCAATTTGCGGGTTTGTTCGGGGTGCAACCTGCCATCTTCAGCGCCCCCGGTCGGGTCAATTTAATCGGAGAGCACACCGACTACAATGAGGGGTTTGTCATGCCGTGTGCGATCGGTCTTCGTACTCGCGTGGCGACTTCTCGCCGCACCGACCGCAAGCTGTTGATTCGTTCCCAGGAGTTCCCCCAGGTCTTCGAATTTGAGCTGGATCACCTGCCTCAGCAAGCTACCGGAACCTGGTGTGACTATGTGCTGGGGATCGCGGTCGTCTTACAGCAGACCGGATACGCGCTCGAAGGCGCAAATCTGTTGGTGCAGAGCGATATCCCGATTGGGGCGGGACTCAGTTCTTCGGCGGGCATCGAAGTGGCCAGCGCGCTGGCGCTCATCCGCCACAATAGCGCGGCCTTCCCATTGGTGGAGGTGGCGAAGCTTTGCCGGCAAACCGAGAACGCCTTCATCGGAGCCCGTGTGGGCATCATGGATCAGTTTGTCTCTTGCCTGGGTAAGGCGGAACATGCACTCCTGCTCGACTGCCGATCTCTCGAGTTTGAGCTCATTCCCATTCCCGATAGAGTTCGTATGGTGGTTTGTAACACCATGGTCAAACACCAGCATGCCAGCGGCGAGTACAATCGGCGTCGCGAGGAATGCGAAGAAGGTGTGAGAATCCTGGCAAAGTGGTATCCGGAGATACACGCGCTTCGCGNNTCCCACCGCAGTCTTCGCGACCAGTACGAAGTCAGTTGCCGCGAACTGGACATCATGGTCGAGGCCGCCGAAGGTCTCCCGGGCTACTACGGCGGACGCATGACCGGAGGGGGATTTGGTGGATCCGCGATCAATTTGGTCGAAGCAACGGATGCTTCAATCTTTGCCGATCAAGTTGCAAATCGATACCAAAAGGCGACGGGAATGACGCCGGCTGTCTACATCTGTTCGGCGGCGGATGGCGCAAGGATTGAGGTTAGCGGCGTTGGATAGCGCGTAGTTCTTGTGGTGCAGCTCAGATTCAAACTATAAGTCGGCTGCGACTACATTTTTCTCGGGGGTGGCGCAATTTGGCTTACGCGTTGGGC
>PMXH01000168.1 GCA_003165855.1 Acidobacteriaceae bacterium
TCACCAACCGCAACACCGGCGGCACCGATCATCTGTCGTTCGATGCGGTCGGCATCCCGGGATTTCAGTTCATTCAGGATCCCATCGAGTATGAGTCGCGCACGCATCATTCCAACATGGACGTCTACGACCGGCTGCAGCCGGAAGATCTAAAACAAATCAGCGTTATCGTCGCCGGATTTGTTTACGACGCAGCCATGCGCGACCAGATGCTGCCCCGCAAACCCATCGAAAAGGCCCTGCCGAAAGAACCGGAGAAAAAAGACAACTAGTCGTGCAGGTCTTCCTCCGTTACTGAGAGGTCAGTGATTGGGTGTATCTGACTTGGACCAGAACGGTTGGCAGATTGGGCGTGCATTTGTGATAAATATCACCGACAACTGACGTTAAAAGGTTTAGTAATAGTCGAGGAGGAACCAAAAACTGAATACCGCAAATTGGGCCCGGCCATGCCAAGAGTGAGGACACTCGCTCAGCCGCCGCTCGACGGCAAAAGACCGGGCCCCATGAATTCGGTCTCCCCACATCGTGAGCAAGTCCTAGCGTAGCGATCACCCTCCAAGCAGGCACCTTTTCCACCATTTTTGCCACCGTGCCTATTGTGATCTGGTTGTGCCAAAACTCACCCTGAGCTGTGATGAGCGGTACTGCCACCCCTGCGCACAAGCGAGAAGATACGAGGTTAATGATCTTCGCTGGAGGGATACCCATGAAGAGGGTCTTGATTCTTGGCGCAGCAGGCAGGGACTTCCATAACTTCAACGTTGTATTTCGTAATAATCCTGACTACCAGGTAGTCGCATTCACCGCTACTCAAATCCCTGACATTGCCGGGCGCCGTTATCCCGGCGAACTTGCCGGATGCTTGTATCCGGAAGGCATTCCTATCTTTGAAGAAAAAGATATGGAAACCCTGATCGCCNNGTGCGAACTGGATGCGGCAAGAGCCCGGTCTCACGCCTAGTTGCCGAAGAGTTGCTCCGGCAGGGACGAAGGCCGGTGGTCATTCGACATCCCATGCCTTACGGAGATCTTGCGGCACAGGCTGTCCAACGTTTCGCCACCATGGAGGATCTCGATCTTCAGCAGTGCACCATTGAAGAACGCGAAGAGTATGAGCCGCACATCCGCAAAGGGACTGTGGTGTACGCGGGAGTGGATTATGAAGCTATTCTTCGCCAGGCGGAAAAGGAAGCTGACGTCATCTTGTGGGACGGGGGCAACAACGACACCTCCTTTTATGCTTCCGACCTGGAAATCGTGGTCGTGGATCCGCATCGTCCGGGGCATGAACTGTCTTACTTCCCCGGCGAGGTCAATCTGCGGCGCGCGGATGTGGTCGTAGTCAACAAGGTGGATACCGCCTATCAGCGTGACATTGAGACGGTTCTCCATAACGTAGAGCGCAACAACCCACAGGCAGTTGTTTTCGAGATGGCCTGTCGAGTCTCCATTCCCGATCCATCTTTGGTGAAGGGACAGCGCGTGCTGGTGGTGGAGGACGGTCCCACGCTCACTCATGGAGAGATGCCTTACGGCGCTGGCGTGGTCGCAGCGCGGCAATGTGGGGCAGCTGAGTTGGTGGACCCGCGGCCTTATGCCGTGGGATCGATTCGCGGCACTTACGAGCGTTATGAGCACCTGACGAACCTTTTGCCCGCCATGGGTTACAGCGCGATCCAAAGACACGAACTGGAGGAAACTATCCGCCGCACTCCGTGCGATCTGGTGCTGATCGCCACTCCCATTGACCTGGCTCGGGTGATCAAGCTCGACAAGCCGAATCTCCGCGTGAGCTATGAAGTGGAAGAACTCACAAAGCCCGGCCTGGCCGAAATGCTCGCTACGTTCGTTCACGAGCACGAGCCAGTACTGGCAGGAGCCGGAAGATGAATGGCAAAGATTTTCTCTCGATACGGGATTTCTCGCCCTCGGAGATCCAGTACCTGTTGGTTCTTGGCCGGCAAGTTAAGGCTGACCCGACCGCCTATGCCGGATCACTCCGGCGACAGACTCTGGCCATGATCTTCGAGAAACCTTCTTTACGAACCCGGGTAACTTTCGATGTCGGCATTCAGCAACTGGGCGGCTTCTCGCTCTACCTTTCTCCTGCCGAGATCAATCTTGGCAAACGCGAGTCGGTGTACGACGTGGCTAAGAACCTGGAACGCATGGTGCAAGGCATCATGATCCGTACCTTTGCCCACGAAGTGGTGGTGCAGATGGCGCGGCACGCCAACATTCCCGTCATCAATGGGCTTACCGACTACAGTCATCCCTGTCAGGCAATGGCGGATTACCTCACTATTTGGGAAGCGAAAGGCAATCTGGAGGGCCTGAAGATTGCCTATGTGGGCGATGGTGACAACGTTGCGCGCTCGCTGATCTTTGCCGGAGCCCAGTTAGGGGCGCATGTGTGGCTGGCCACGCCCCCGGGATACGAAGTGGACGCGGAGTCCGTGCAGTGGGCTTGCACGCGCGGTGCCGAGACTGGTGGCACTTGTACCCTGACGAACGATCCCGAAGAAGCGGCCGCAGGGGCTGATGTGATCTACACCGACGTCTGGGCAAGCATGGGGAAAGAGGCGGAAGCGGAACAGCGGAGGTATATATTCCTTCCTTACCAGGTGGATGCAACTCTGTTCCGCCGGGCCAAGCGGGATGCCATCTTTCTGCATTGCCTGCCTGCACACCGTGGAGAAGAAGTTACCAACGATGTGATCGACTCACCCCGGTCGCTGGTCTTTCAGCAGGCGGAAAATCGGCTGCATGCACAAAAGGCGATCTTGCTGGAACTGATGAAAGATGAGTTCGTCAAGCTGCCTGCACTCAGCGAGTTGCAGGAGTTGGCGCACGTATAGGTCAGCGTCGAGTGGCTGGCGGCTGGGAACTGGCAAGAACCTGTGACAGCTTCCGGCGCCAGCCACAAGCCGCTCGTAACGCTTATGAAGACCATGCTCCTTGCCGTCGGCGGAAACTCCCTCATCCGTGCAGGAGAAACGGGGACCATCACCGAGCAACGGGCAAACGCGCAGCGGACAGCGGCCCAGATCGTTGGCTTGATCCGTGCCGGGTACCGCATCGTGCTTACGCATGGCAATGGTCCGCAAGTTGGGGCGGCGCTGCTGCGCTCGGAGCGGGGAGCGAGCCAGGTCCCTGGGCACCCGCTGGATGTTTGTGGCGCCTCGACCCAGGGTGAGATCGGATATCTTCTGCAGCAATCGTTGGAAACCGAACTGCAGCTAGCCAATCTGCACGTGCCGGTTGCGACCGTTGTTACCCAGAGCCTGGTGTCGCCGGATGATCCCTCGATGAAGCACCCCAGCAAGCCGATTGGTCCTTTTTACTCACGCGCGGATGCCGAGGAACGCAAGCGGCTTTGGGGATGGGAGATCGTGGAAGACGCGGCCCGCGGTTATCGCCGCGTGGTGCCGTCGCCGGAGCCGATTGACATCGTCGAGCTTGAGGTCATTCGAGATCTGGTTGAGCAGGGTGTGCTGGTCATTGCCTGCGGAGGCGGAGGAATTCCCGTAATTCGCAAGAACGGAAGGTTGCAAGGCGTGGAGGCTGTCATCGACAAGGACCGTGCCTCCGCGTCGCTGGCCTCAAGCCTCGGTGCAGATCTATTTGTTATTTCGACCGACACCGACTACGTATATCTGGGCTACAAGAAGCCGACGCAGCGTGCGCTGCGGCAGGTCGCCGCCGCGGAACTGGAGGCATATGCCAGGGCGGGCCATTTTCCACCGGGAAACATGGGTCCTAAAGTTGAATCCGTGTTGCGCTTTCTGCGCCACGGCGGCAAGGAGGCCGTGATTACTTCTTGCGAGAATTTGTGCCAGGCCGTGGTTGGATCTGCCGGCACACACATTTTCCCCGATCACGATCATGCGGAAGTCGCGCGTAAGGAAGAAATCGAACTGCTGGTGGGAGGACGCTAATGCCACAGTCGACTATCATTCCCCTCAAGCCTCTCAAATCAGTTCAGCAGCCTGCTCTCGAATCGGCGCTGTGCGGAACGGCATTAAAACATGTCGTCGAATCACAGCAATTCACTGTCCCCCTGCTCATGGAACTATTCGAGCGGTCGCGCGGGATGGAGCGTGTGGTGGCGCGCGGAGGCTCGCTCGACTACCAGAACCGCATCATGGCCACGCTGTTTTATGCACCTTCCACCCGCACTCGATTCTCTTTCGAGGCCGCGATGCACCGCTTGGGCGGCAGAGTTTTGTCGACTGAACACGCGGGCGCGTTCTCTTCGGAGATCGAAGGCGAGCAGGTGGAGGACTCCATCCGGATTCTCGGCGGCTATTCCGACGTAATTGTGATCCGCTATCCCGAGGAGGATGGTGCGCGACGGGCCGCGGAAGTCTCAACCGTACCGGTGATCAATGCCGGAGATGGCAACGGCGGTCAGCATCCCACGCAAGCTCTGCTCGATCTGTACACGATTTACCGGCAGCGTCCGCTGAATGGCCTGAGCGTGGCCATTATCGGCGAGTTGGACAAGGGGCGCACGGCCCGTTCTCTGGCGTATCTGCTGGCCAAGTTTGAACGGGTGAAGATGTTCTTTGTCAGCCCGCCGCAACTCCAAATGAAGCAGGACATACTGGATTATCTCGACGAGCATAACGTCCACTACGAACTGGAGTCCGATATCGACCGCGTGATTGGCGAAGTGGATGTGGTTTATCAGACGCGAATCCGGCCCGAGCGAGTGCGGGACGCGGATGGCCTCGGAACTGGCGGCATCAAGCGCTATGCCATCGATTCAAGAGTCGTCCAGCGCATGAAGACGGACGCGCTGATCCTTCATCCGTTGCCCCGCACGGTCGAGTTGGATAAGTCGGTCGATGCCGATCCCAGAGCTATGTACTTCCGNNCAGGCTAGGAATGGGCTGTATGTAAGGATGGCACTGTTGACCATGTTGTTGGAGTAGGAGCAGTCAATAGGCGATGTTTCCTGGAGGAGACAGGTAGCGGAAAAGAAATCGAGCTAGTGGTGAAAAGGATCTTATGACAACGCAATTCATAGAACAGCCCCTACGCACCCAGGACTTCGTCGAACTCGAAAACCAGTACGGAGCTCACAACTATCATCCGCTCGACGTGGTGATCGAGCGCGCGGAAGGCGTCTGGGTGTATGACGTCGAGGGCAAACGTTACCTCGATTGCCTGGCGGCGTATTCGGCGGTGAATCAAGGACACTGTCATCCCAAAATTCTGCAGACTCTGAACGAGCAGGCGCGGAAAGTCACGCTTACTTCGCGCGCATTCCGCAACGAACAGCTTCCATTGCTCTACAAGGAGCTCCATGATTTGACCGGATTCGACATGGTGCTCCCCATGAACTCGGGCGCGGAGGCGGTCGAAACAGCCATCAAGACGGCTCGCAAGTGGGGCTACAAGGTTAAGGGCATTCCCCAGGACAAGGCTGAGATCATCGTCTGCGCCAATAATTTTCATGGCCGCACAGTCACAATCGTGAGCTTCTCCACCGACGAACAATATCGCGACGGATTTGGCCCATTCACGCCTGGATTCAAAGTCATTCCATTCGGCGACGCACGCGCCCTCCGCGAAGCCATCACGCCCAACACCTGCGCCTTTCTGGTGGAACCCATTCAGGGCGAGGCTGGAATCGTCATTCCTCGCGAGGGATTTCTCCGGGAAGCGTCGGAAATCTGCCGCCAGAATCGTGTGCTGCTGATGACGGATGAAATTCAGTCTGGCCTGGGCCGAACCGGCAAACTGTTTGCCTACATGCACGAGGGAATCACGCCCGATGTGCTGATTGTGGGCAAGGCACTTGCTGGAGGCTTCTATCCGGTCTCGGCCGTGTTGGCATCGCGCGAGATTCTTGGCGTGTACCAACCCGGCGACCATGGCAGCACTTTCGGCGGCAATCCCCTGGCCTGCGCCATCGCACGGACTGCGGTGCGTGTCCTCATCGAGGAGAAGATGGTGGAACGTTCCGCCGAGTTAGGCGCTTATTTCCTGACCCTGCTGCAAACCCTGCGCAGCTCCGACCTCAAAGAGGTTCGCGGCAAAGGCTTGTGGATCGGCATCGAACTCCGCAGCCCAGCGCGTCCTTACTGCGAGGCGCTTAAGAAAGAAGGAATCCTGTGCAAAGAAACGCATGACCGGGTGATTCGCATTGCGCCACCGCTCATCATCAGCCGTCAGGAGATTGACTGGGCCTTTGAGCGAATCACGAAGGTAATTCAGAAGCACTGAATGAGCGAATAGAGATGGCCTGATCATGCCCCGGGGACCAGGCCAATGGAGAGTTTCATGCCGGGTTCGTCTGCCATTGATGATAGTTTCCAGAAGCTGCCTCCGGAGCAATTGCGCTCCGCCTTTGCCGCCTTCCTGCCCAAAGACGCTACGCCCGCTGAGCAGACCCTTGCCATTGAAGCCGGGCTACGAAGCCCGGCCGGCGCAGCTTTGCGGGACACGATGGCGAAGTGGATCGTCGACGAGATTGTTCCGGTGGAAAGGCTGGTTCCGAAAGCTTACGTGGAGTGGCGTCCACCGGTTCGGGACGCCATGATGTTCGTCATCGCGCGGCTTTCGCCCGCGCGCCTCGCCCCCAAGCTCCTCGAACAACTCGATCTTCCGTTGAACACTTCGGCTGAAGTGCGCTTATTGCGGCTCATCGCAAGAGTGCCCGGCCTGCAGAAACTGGGACAAGTTATCGCCCGCAACCGGAACCTCCGCCCGGCTCTGCGAAATGCGCTCGCCCGGCTGGAAAATGGGATTCGCGATGTCCGGCCGGAGGACGTAGTCGCGATCATTCGAAAAGAACTGGGGCCACTTCTCGAGAAATACGACGTTCGCATCGCATCGGCCATACTCTCGGAGGCCAGTGTCAGCGCGGTAGTGCGCTTCACCTGGCGCGACCCAGTCAGCGGAAAGCGGGAACGCGGTGTCTTCAAAGTTCTGAAGCCTCACATCCCCGAGTACTTTGCCGAGGACATGGACTATCTGCATGGACTGGCTCAATACTTCGGGGACCGTCACCGCCATTACGGATTTCCTGCAAACCTGCTCCCTGACACTTTCAAGAAAGTCCGGCGCCTGCTGCGGCACGAAGTAAACTTTGTCCGGGAGCAGAAGACATTACTTGAAGCATGGAGTCTGTATCGGACGATGAAGGGTGTTCGAGTGCCACGGCTGATTCAACCGCTGTGCACACCCAGAATTACAGCGCTCACAGAGGAGCGTGGGATCAAGGTTACGAGCGCGGCGGCTCGCCTGCCAGCCTCGCGCCGCAGGAAAGTTGCTGAGCAACTCATTGAAGCCTTGGTTGCAGTCCCTCTCTTGGCAGCGCAGGAGGATGCGATTTTTCACGGCGATCCCCA
>PMXH01000072.1 GCA_003165855.1 Acidobacteriaceae bacterium
ACACTCTGGAATCGCGTCGATCCTTGCATGATCTTCGCGGCCAAAAGCTGGGGCGAAGCGTCCTCGCGACGGGGGACAAAAGTACTGGATCGATTCGTGGCGGAGACTGAACGTGGGTTCCCTTGGCTCAACACATGGTGGTTGATCGCGAGTCTTGCATTGTGCATGGGAATCGGCACACCCTCGCATGCGCAGGCCATTCAACCAGTCCCGCCAACCCCTATCGATATCAAGAAGGTCGATCTCGGTGGAACGCCGCGGACTCGGCTCCATGTGTCTGCGCGAAGTAGTCCTTGCCGAAGTCTTTCCAGCCTGTCGGCGTCAATGTTTTTCCCGCGTCGAATCTGGTCCGCAAGCTCTGAAATCGGAGAACCGTAGGTCTGTCCCCGCACCTCCGCGTCATCTTCGTTCGCTCGCTGAACTGTGCCGAATTCTCCAGTCGGTTTTCCCGAAGGGCGGGACGGGAGTGAGCACTCTTGCTCAGAAAAAACGAGATGTCCGTTGCTAAGCTCGAATCTCCGGGGACAAAGAATTTAAGAGGAGTATCCATGCCGCTCAAGATGCAGGCTGCCGTCGTCGAGCAATTCGGAAAACCATTGCAGCTTCAGCAATGGGACATTCCATCTCCCGCAGCGGGCCAAATTTTAGTCAAAACTGAAGCCTGCGGCGTATGCCACACCGATCTGCATGCGATGCACGGCGATTGGCCGGTGAAACCTACGCTCCCGTTTATTCCTGGTCACGAGGCCATCGGTCTGGTGGTTGCGGTTGGATCGGGCGTAACAATTGTGAAAGAGGGCGACCGCGTCGGCGTGCCTTGGCTCTACTCGGCGTGTGGTCACTGCGAGTACTGCCTCACTGGCTGGGAAACGGTGTGCGCTGAGGCGCAGTTCGGCGGCTACACCAGGAGCGGCGGTTTTGCCGAATACCTCCTCGCCGATCCGAATTATGTTGCGCATATACCTACCGGCCTTACGGCCGCGGAAGCCGCGCCGCTAATCTGCGCTGGAATCACGACCTACAAGGGGATTAAGCAAACTGGGGCACGGCCCGGGGAGTGGATCGCTATTTCTGGGGCTGGCGGGCTCGGTCACCTGGCCATCCAATACGCGAAGGCGATGGGGCTGCTCATCTGCGCAATTGATATCGATGACGGCAAGCTGGCTCATGCCACGCGCCTTGGTGCCGATTTCGTTATCAATGCCAAGACTGGAGACCCGGCAGCCGCCGTTAAGAAGGCGGCCGGCGGCGGAGCTCACGGCGTTCTGATTACGGCACCTTCACTCATCGCATTTAAGCAAGGCGTTGGAATGACCCGGAAGCGCGGCACTTGCGTCCTGGTCGGGCTTCCGCCAGGTGAATTCCCAGTTCCGCTCTTTGACGTAGTGGCGAACTGCATCACTGTCCGCGGTTCGTTCGTCGGCACGCGCCAGGATATGGCCGAAGCCCTATCGTTCGCTGTTGGAGGCAAGGTCAAAGCCGATATCGAGCTGCAACCTCTGTCTTCGATCAACCAGATCTTCGACCGCCTTGAGCACGGCGATGTGCCGTCACGCGTGGTTCTCGACTTCGCGCCGGCTAAAGCCAAGAACCAGCGTTCGGAAGGAGATCAACATGTCGCAACCGTAGGAGCAGGTTTCGCAAGAGATCTGTAAATAGTTCGAGAACGACGGCAAAAGCCGAAGAGAGTATATTTCCCACTGCTCCTGCTGGCAGAGCCAACTAGGTCAGCAACACACGAACTGTGCGGTAGCACACGCTTGTGGTAAAGTATCGACTGCCAAGGAGCACAAGGAACAACACCTTGAATCCAACGCAGACTCACCTCGTGACTTGCCCCCACTGCCGCAAGCAAACCCGCACTCGCATTCCCAGATGGTTTGATTCTATTGAAGCGGGCAGGATCGCTTGTGAGCACTGCCACAACGAGTTCCTGATCATCCATGACATTCCGCTGGCTTGGGAGTCTCACCAAGAGCCGGAGTGAGTCATCAACGCACTATTAGGACCACCCTCTTTCCTTTAAGCGTATTACTTGTAACAGTTCCTCTTGGCCCCTAATGAGTCGTACCCTAAGCGACGTTATCTACAGCGAAGGGAATATTGCGTCCGGAAAATGCACCGGCTGCGGACAGTTATTCACAGCATCGGCTGTCGTGCGGGCCCTACCTGAAAACCCAGAATGGGGATTGGTAGGTGAGTTTGGTGGTCACGAATGCACCCCTGCCCCTTGAAGCCAGTTGCGTAAATTCCAGCAACGCAGTGTTAGGACACTACCGACACTACCGTTGTCTGGAGGAAGTTCAATTTTCCTTGCATCTTCGGGCAGGGCGTTTTCAGTAGGCGAGATCAAAAGATCAAAAGCCAGACTCGGTTTCTCGCGGACTGCCTGCTCAATCCCTTTCACTTGCTCCTGATCCCATTCGTGCGGTTCCCCAATCCCGTCGAAAGATGATGCGCCGAGAGTCGCCGGTTCAAAGTTGGCCACTGCCGTAAGGGTGCGAAGCCTAATCGTTGAGAACGATATTTAGAAGTGAACTATGAATTCGCATCCCGCCCTCGCCATAGTCAACGAAGCCTAGCTTTCTGAACCTATTCATGAACAAATTGACCCGCGACCGGGTTGTGCCTATCATGTCCGCCAGCATTTCTTGACTGATCTTGGGGATTACAGTCTCGGGCGCGCCTTCCTTGCCGAAGTGAGCCAGCAACAGCAGAATCCGGGCTAGTCTTTTTTCACTGGAATTGAAGAGTTGGTCAACCAAATCCTCTTCGTATCGGATGTTCCGTGCCAGCAGATACGCTACGAACAGATCGGAGAACTTGTGTTCCCGATGAAGCGCAGGCACCATTGCCTCCTTATCAATGCGCAGAAGCTCGCAGTCCGACATTGCGGTGGCGGAACCCATGCGCAAAGACTGTCCAGCCAGGGCACCTTCTCCGAAAAACCCTCCCTCTCTCAATATGCCCAAAGTTGCTTCCTTGCCAATCTTGGATACGACCGTGAGGCAAACTTTGCCCGCCTGGATATAAAAGATTGAGTCTGCCACATCCCCCTGTGTGAAGATTGTTTGTTTCTTGGGAAAGGCCATGACTTTTCTACCCTCGCTGATAGAAGCAAGGAATTTCCTTGGGTCGAAGTCGCACCTTTTCTTGGCTGGTACGGTCGGTGCCACTAAGGGCCTCTTCCGGCGTGGAGCCACATCCTTAAAGGTTCTACCAAAATGGTGAGCAACTTCGCTTTCGAGTGGAGGGAACTGCATAACTGAATACCCCAACGGCTGATCCCGACTCCGACTTAGCAGACGCCTTTAGCTCCTTTATAACCAGACTTACCATGGGTTACTATTGCAGAAGTTGGTACATGGCTATGGCTTACCCCCTCACTTTCGATTTGTGAGCCTGAATCGCTTTGAGCACAGTGGAGTGTTCTTGAACACTTCAATCGTCACTGATCCACAATCTGGGCTTAACTACCATAATCAGCCTACGCCATCGCAAAGTCAGTTGACGCTATCAACCTTATCGCAACTTTGCGCCTTTGGTTCGCCAGACAGACGAAAGGAAAGCGCAAACTTGCGCCAAGGCGATGTTTCAACAGATATCATAGCTGGGAGAGTGTCGGGCATCGGGAATATGCGCGATCAAATTCTTGCGGCTGTCGTTTCTGCACTTGCTGCCATCGTCGCATTCGTTGCAATGGTTGTTATTTCGATATTCTTGGGCACTCTTCTATTCAAGATGAATCTCCTTACCGATGAGGTTGCCACTTGGTTCGGAATAGGCTTCGGCTTTCCGGTGGGACTTGTGGTTGCATTAGTGGCGTTTTTCTTCTGTTTTAGAAGATTAAGAACTATGGCAGCGCGAGCTGAATCCCGCCCGCCCAGTCGCTGCAACCAGGCGATGGCGCTCAAAACGCATCAATGAGCGTGGCGATTTTCAGCCAACGAATAG
>PMXH01000209.1 GCA_003165855.1 Acidobacteriaceae bacterium
GGCAAACACCAAGGTCCCTCGCTCCGCTCGGGATGACAGTCCGTAAGATGACAGTCCGTAATGGGATAAAGCATGAAGTGAGCGCTACTGAAACTGCTTCGCGAACTCCACGACTTCGCGCTCCGCCCAGCGGCCATCATCATTCGAGTCGCCATCGCGCTCGCCGACGAATGCGCAGTGGCCGCCGTCCTCGGTTTCAACATAGGTAATGTTGCGATTGGAGAGGATTCTCTCCCGCGTCGCCGGCAAAATTCGAATGAAGGGATCGTTGGCCGCGTGAATGATCAGCGTGGGACGCGTGATTCGGTCGATCTCATGCGCGGCAGCGGCGCGGTCGTAGTAGTCGTCGGCACCGGTGAAGCCGCAATAGTAAGCGGTCACGCGTTCATCGAAGTTCCGCAGGGTTTTAACTCCACGCAGGCGCGAGGTGTCGAAGCTAGCGGGAAACAGCTTCACTTTGCGGCGAAACCGCCGGAACAACTGCAGCAGAAAATAGTATTCGTAAATCCGGTTGGCGGGCTCGTGCAGCGCGTCGGCCCCGGCCGCCAGGTTTACCGCCGGACACACCGCCGCCACTCCGCGAAACTCCGCCGGACCAGCGCTTCCCCATTCTCCTGCCAGCTTCAAAACCAGATTGCCGCCCATGGAGAAACCAATGAGCACGAAACCAGAAATTCCATCGCGCTCGACCAGGTTGTGCGCCACCGCCGCTACATCCCCCGAGCGGCTTGAGTTGTAAAGCGTGGCCGCGCAGTGGTCCATGCCGCCGCAGTTGCGCTGGTTCATGCGCACCACGTTCATGCCCGCGGCCAAACCGTTCCGCGCGATTCCCAGCATGTATTGCGATTCGCTTGAACCTTCCAGCCCGTGCACCACGATCAGCGTCAGCGCCCTCCGGTCCTTCTGCCAGTGACAATGGCACAGCACAGGGACGCCGGGTTCCACTTCGATGAGACGCTGTTCGGCTGCCGGAAGGTCGATTCGGCGCGGCAGGAAAAAGGCGGCGAGAGTTTGCACATGCCCGCCCCGCAGCCAGGAACGGGGCCGGAAGACGGAGGGCACGAATGCCGGGGGCGTGTCTGTCAGGACGTTTCCGAGCTTCGGTTCCAAACCTGTTCCTGAATCCGCAGGTTCGGGCACTGCCCCGGTT
The DNA here is from genome assembly GCA_003165855.1 of Acidobacteriaceae bacterium. GTDB lineage: Bacteria > Acidobacteriota > Terriglobia > Terriglobales > Acidobacteriaceae > Sulfotelmatobacter. The sequence goes on from PMXH01000209.1 coordinate 1,151, forward strand.
TGCGAAGTTCCCACAAATTGATTCTAATGGGAACAGAGAGTTGCACGGGAGTGATGGTCATGCCGATTTTTGAATACATCTGCCAGGAATGCCAGCACGAGTTCGAAGCGCTGGTCTTCGGCCGCGACAAGGCCAAGTGCCCCAAGTGTCAAAGCAAGAGACTGAGCCCGCAGCTTAGCGTCTTCGCCATGTCGGCCAAGGGCAGTGTGGGCGGGGCGGCGCCCAGCGGGGGTTGCGGCTCCTGCGGCGATCCTCGGGGTCCGGGCGCCTGCTCGCTCCGAGACCTCGATTAGCGGCCTCGCGCTCGCCCTGATCCACTCAAAGGAAAACTTTCGGCACCGCTTCGCCTGTGACTGTGGTTACCTTTGCTTCCCCACCCGGCCCGCCTACGATCTCTTGAACCTGTCGATACCAAGGAGCATCGCATGGACCGGCGCCGGCAGTCACGTGTCTTCGTTGAGCTTCCCGTACAGATCTACGGCATGGACGCAAATTCCCGCCCATTCATTCAACCGGCCAGCCTGCGCACCATTAGCGGACGCGGAGCCACACTGCAGTGCGTGGATGCTCGACTGAAGCCAGGCGACGTAGTCGACGTCCTGTATGAGGGAACGAAGGCTCAATTCCGCATCGTGTGGTGCGGCAAGCCTGGAAGCGCAATGGCGGGTGAAGTCGGAGTTGAGAACCTTTCCGCTGGGACTATGTTTTGGGATGTCGATCCGCTGCGCTGTGCGGCTGCGGCAGGTCAAAGCTAGATCAACTTGCCGGGCTGCCTGCTATTCGTTCTGGATTCCTTGTGTAGTGACAAACCCTGCGAAACACGCCGACCTATTCGAATTCCTGGGGGCAAGAAAGCAATTGGTGGGGAGGGCGGGAGAGGGCTGAAACCCGAGCGATGCGAGCCACTTCCAGTATGAAGCGGAAGCGCCGCGAAGGCAAGTGGAAAGCAGAGCAGAAGGGCGAATTCTCGGCCATGAGCCGAACATTCCGCGGGGGTTCTCGCGGAATTAACTGCGGCTCCAACTCCAGGTTGTAAACTCACGAGAGATGCAAGTAAAGATTCTTGGTTCGGCGGCTGGAGGCGCGTTTCCGCAATGGAATTGCGCCTGCCCCAATTGTCGCTCGGTGAGAGCTGGCACGTTTCACGGCAAGCCCCGCAGCCAGACGCAGGTTGCGATCACGCAGGATGGCCGCTCGTGGTTTCTGCTGGGCGCATCTCCGGACTTGCGTGCGCAGATCGAAGCCACACCTGAGTTGCATCCGCGCGATGGCGTGCGCCAGTCGCCGATTGCGGGCGTGGTGCTGGCCAACGCCGATCTCGACCACGTTCTCGGACTGCTCCTGCTGCGTGAACTCCAGCCGCTGCGCATTCATGCTACCGCTTCAGTTCGCGGCATTCTCCGCGAGGACAATTCGATGTTCGGCATGCTGCAGCGCACCCCAGATCAAACGGTATGGAGCGATTTTGAATCTGGAAAAGAATTCTCTTTGTGCAATTCCCAAGGCGAGGACTCCGGCCTGCGCTGCCGGCCGCAGTCGCTGGGTACTCATTATCCCTCCTATGTCACGGCAGAGCGCCAGGCGCGGCTTTCCCCCGCCGAAGCTTCCTTGGGCTTTTTCATCGATTCGATTTCCGGCGGGCGACTGGCCTATCTGCCAGCCGTCCCTCAAGTGGATGACGCACTCCTCCAACAACTCGACGCCTGCGATGTCCTGCTTTTCGACGGCACGTTCTGGAGCGACGACGAACTGATTCGTATACAAGGCAGGGGACAAACCGCTCGTCAAATGGGCCACGTCTCCGTTGAAAACATTCTGGCGAAGTTGGCGGGACTGCGCCGCCCGCGTAAAATATTCCTACACATCAATAACACCAATCCCATGCTGGACGCGGCGAGTCCTCAATATCGCCAGGTGCGGGGCGCGGGCTGGGAGATCGCGGAGGATGGATGGCAGTTCAACCTGTAGAAACCGAAACAGCATCGCAATCCGCTCGCCCGCTTTCGCTCGAAGAGCTACGTGCGGTATTACAGGCCACCGGCGAGGAGCGCTACCATCATAAGCATCCTTTTCATTTGTTGATGCACGAAGGCAAGCTTAGCCGCGGACAACTCCAGGCCTGGGCGCTGAACCGTTACTACTATCAGAGCATCATTCCCATCAAAGATTCGATCATCCTTTCCCGCGGCCCCGACCCGGTGTTCCGCCGCGCCTGGCGCAAGCGCGTGGTCGACCACGATGGCGACGCCACCAGCGAAGGCGGCATCAAGCGCTGGGTGAAGTTGGCGGAGGCGACGGGGCTCAATCCATCCGACGTCCGCGCCGGCAAAGGCATTCTTCCCGCAACCCGCTTCGCGGTCAATGAATACCTGAACATCGTGCGCAGCCGCACTCTGCTGGAAGCGGTCGCTTCCTCGTTGACGGAATTGTTTTCCCCGCAGCTTATAACTTTGCGTGTGGACAAGTTGCGCCAGCACTATCCCTGGCTGGCAAACGGTCTGGATTATTTCGAAGCCAGGCTTTATCAGGCGCCGGAGGATTCGCAGTTCGCCGTGAACTACGTCTACGACAATGCGAAGACGCGGGCCGAGCAGGAGTTGGCGATCCAGGCTCTGCGCGACAAGTGCGACATTCTATGGGCCCAGCTCGACGCGCTCTACTTCGCCTACGTGCAGCCGGGGTGGCCGCCGCCCGGAGCGTTCCGCATCGAGGCCAGCTAGCATGAGTTCACCCCCCAACTTTGTCATTCCGACCGGAGCTGAGCGAAGCGAGCGAAGTGGAGGAACCTGCTTTAGTTTGCAGCTCCGCCGCGGATCGCCCGTATCTATGCTGCGTGCTTCAGGGGGACGACCCTAATGCCTCCTCCCGAAGATTCCAGCCAGCCCCGCCTGGCNNCCAGATCATCGCGGAATTGCAGGCCAAGTTCGCCAACGCCGATCCCGCCAAGATTCGCACCGATATCAGCCAGTTCCTCGAGCAGTTGCGGCACAAGCGGATTGTCGATTATTAGGGTGAACTCTGCACCGCGCCGAGATCGGCAGGCCTCCGCGTTACGCCAGTTGCTCCCAGCTCACATCCAGCGCAGCGCCCAGCTTCTTCCATGTGCTCACAGAACCGGTCTTGCGGTTGGTCTCAATCGCCGCAATCAGCGCGCGGGATACCTTCGCCTTCTTCGCGAGCCGCTCTTGCGTGAGCTTTCGGTGCTCACGCCAAATACGGAGCGCGGCTTCTCCCCTTAGCCTGCGCTCGGTGATCTCCAGCGGGATGAGTTCGTCCTCGCCATCTTCAAGACGCGCCTTCGCGGCATCGTAGGCCTTCACGTCAGCAAGCATTTCCGCGTCTTCCATCAGCTTTTGCAGGTCTTTCACCGGAATCACGGCGAATTCCCGGCCCTTGCGGGTTATGGTTTCGATACGCATCAATAGATTCCTCCTCTTACGCCCACTTCTAACACCCATAATTCAAGGCGGTCGTCGTGCAACTCGTAAATGACGCGCCACTCGCCAATTCTCAGCCGGTATCCTTCGCGCCCCTGCAGCTTGGTGACGTTATTGTGCCTGGCATAGGGGTCGGCAGCAACTTCTTTGATCTTCCCCACAATCCGCTTCTGCCAGTTCACCGGAAGCCGGGAAAGCGCCTTGGCGAAGGATTTTGTCGTAACGACTCTATACACCGCTCCATTGTTACTCTAAGTAACAGCGGCGTCAAGCATATAATAAGCGGAATTCTCCGGATATTTCGCCGATATAACGCATGATTCCCAATCCGCTCGCCCTCATCGCCGAGATCACTCACCGCTGCCCGCTGCACTGCGTTTACTGCTCGAATCCGTTGGAGTTGGCCGCAATCAGTTCGGAGCTTTCCACCTCTGAGTGGATCGACGTCCTGCAGCAGGCAGGCAAGCTGGGGATGCTTCATGCTCACTTCACCGGAGGCGAACCGCTGGCTCGGCCCGATCTCGTAGAACTCATCGCGGCTGCGCGCGCCGCAGGTCTCTACACAAATCTAATCACCTCCGGCATCGGGCTAGCGGAGCCTCGATTAAAGACACTGGTCGAGGCCGGGCTCGATCACATCCAGATCAGCTTTCAGGATTCTCGGGAAGACTCCGCCAACTGGATTGCCGGAGCTAAGGCACACGCTCACAAGATCGAATTATCGCGCATCATCCGCCGCTACAAGATCGCATTCACTGTGAATCTTGTCATCCACCGGCAGAACATCGACCACCTCGACGAGATGATCGCTTTCATCGAGCAGCTCGCGCCCGAGCGCATGGAGATCGCCCACACCCAGTATTACGGCTGGGCATTGCAGAATCGGGCGGCGCTCCTGCCCACGCGTGCGCAGCTTGAGCGAGCCGTGGAAATCGTGGCGGCGGCGGAGAAGCGCCTTGCCGGACGCATCCGCATCGATTCAGTGGTGCCCGATTACTACGCGCGCTACCCCAAGGCCTGCATGGGCGGATGGGGACGCAGATTGATGCTCATCAATCCCGCAGGAAAAGTTCTTCCCTGTCACGCCGCGGAAATCATTCCAGGTCTCGCATTCGAAAACGTCCGCGAGCGGACCCTAGAGTTCATCTGGCAACAGTCGGCCTCGTTCCAGCGTTTTCGTGGGGAAGAATGGATGCCGGAACCATGCCGCGGCTGCGACCGGCGCGCGGAAGATTTTGGCGGCTGCCGCTGCCAGGCTCTGCTTCTCGCCGGCGACGCGACCGCTACCGATCCGGCCTGCTCGCTGGCGCCGGCTCACCACATCATCGAGGCAGCACTGGCCGAAGCCAATTCCAGCGCGGCGGTTTCGCAGCCCGTTCCCGCGTCATCCTTTGTGCAGTTGCAGCAGCGAGCTGGAGATCTTTGGAGCTACCGCACCAATCCGCAATAACCGATCCCGAGTCGCCGCGCCGTTCCCTACCAGCGAACGCCGATCGTGATCGGTCGCACGTCGGTTGTGATGTTGCCGTTTTTCCCATGGGTAATGCGGGCCTCCGCGTAGATTTCCACGCCGCTCGGCATCTTGCGCGTCACGCCCGCCCCAAAGTTGTATCCGAATGCGCTCTGGTTAGAGTGGAGGAAGTCGCCGCTCACAGGAATGCTGATACCACCCGTGCATGCGCCCCACCAGGCCCAGAACGGACTGCACCCCGACCCCGGAACTGTAGTGTCTCCGCTCAGGCTCCCAGCGCGATGGTAGAAGCCGGGTCCGAATAGGATGTATCCACCGACTTTCTTGCTCATGGGAATGTTGATGATGGGATCAAGGGTGAGGGCGTAGAGGTTGTTGTGGTCTCCCGTCGCCGGGGCATTTTGCAGCACGGAGTCGCGCAGCGGCAGGTTGGCAAAGATGAAATCGGCGCGCAGTCCCAAATATTTGTTAGCGTTGCGAGCCACCCCGGCTGTGGCCACTACCCCGCCTTCTCTTACGAAGCTTTGAGTCGACCCGCTCTCCAAACTGGCGCCGACGCCCACATCGAAGGTCCAGTTCTTATAGTTCTTAGGCCGCGCTCTTCGCCGTGAAAGGGGTATTTCCTCCGCCGGTTCCTGGCCGCTGGCGGGCTGTTGTGCCGCAGGTTGCTGCGCCGCAGGTTGCTCGGTCGCGGGCTGCTGCGCCGCCGGCGGTGGCGCCCCGGCGGGTGTTGCCTGGGCGAAGCCTTGCGTTCCAATCAAAATTGTAATAACGAGTAGCGTCAGCGCACTCGCACTCGCGGACTTTCCAATCATCCATTCTCCTCCCATAACCGGGCGTAGTGGCGGACTGCAGCGCTCGGCATGAAGAGACGAGAGTCGCCGTCAGTAAAGGTTCCGCTTGTGATTCCTCGCAGGAAGGCGTTTGCCTTGGTTGCGGCGGGATCGCATTATAGTACCAACTTTGATGCCGATTCTGCCTGGCATGCCGCCCGGCGCTCGCCCTCTTCGTTTCTACTTCGCAGAGGCGCATGTCGCACGTATGATAAAAAAGAGTTTCATCCTCGAGAGCACTTTGCACACGACTCCGCCAGAGCAGGCGATGGATGCCAATCCCGCACCACGGGATCGCCCTCCTGCGTGCCGCGTCGCCCTGGTCGGCTTCGGAACCGTGGGCCGCGCCGTGGCCAAGATTCTCTGCGAACGCAGCGACGGCCTACTCCATCTGACGCACATATGCAATCGCAACGTCGAGCGCAAGAAGCAGCCCTGGGTGCCGAGTGACGTGATTTGGACTGAAGACTTCCAGACGATTCTCAAGTCCGACGCCGACATCGTCATTGAACTGATCGGCGGTCTCCACCCCGCAGAGAACCTTGTGCGTGGCGCTTTGCAGGCAGGTAAGTCGGTGGTCACGGCCAACAAGCAACTCATCGCCCGCCATGGCCCGGACTTGCTGCAGCTCGCCAGTGCGAACGGTTGCCAGCTTGAGTTTGGAGCGTCCGTCGCCGGAGGTGTGCCCGTTCTTCCCGCGCTGCGCACCGGGCTTTGCGGAGACCGCCTGCACGGCATCGCCGGAATTCTAAATGGCACCTGCAACTACATTCTCAGCCGCATCGAGACCGTCCGCATTCCCTTTAGCGAAGCTCTCGAGGAAGCGCAGGCCCGCGGCTATGCCGAAGCCGACGCTAGCGAAGACCTCGACGGTGGCGACGCTCGCGCCAAACTTTCCATCCTCGCCCTGGCGGGTCTGCACGTCCGCGTGTCTCCCGAAGAAATTCGCGCCCGCACCATTCGCCCCGTCGACGCGGTCGATTTCGATTACGCCGCCGAGCTCGGTTGCACCATCCGCCAGATTTCGCGCGCCGATTTGAAAGCGACGACCTTGTTTGCCGACGTTGGCCCCAGCCTGGTTCCCGCGTCCTCGCCCTTCGGACGCGTGCAGAGAAACCTGAATCTGGTTTTGACCTCGGGAGAATACGGCGGCGACATGGCCTTCCTGGGCGCGGGCGCGGGCGGAGATCCCACGGCTGTTGCGGTCGTCTCAGACTTGATGGCTGTGGCGGAAAGCTTTGCGGCTGGTCCTCGCCCGCGACGCGCACTGCAATTCGCGTCGCCCAAAGTGAGCTGCGACTTTGAAACGCCCTGGTATTTGCGTTTTCTAGTGAAGGATCAGCCTGGCATCATCGCAGGTCTGGCTGCGATCCTCTCGGCTCACCAACTGAACATCGATGCCGTGCTGCAAAAGCCGGGCTTCGATAAAGCCGCTTTGCCCTTCGTAATCACGCTGGAACCTTGCCGCGACGCACAACTGCACCCAGCGCTTCAGGAAATGTCGGCACTTCCCTTCGCGCTAAAACCGTGCCTGTGCCTGCCGATCCTGCGCTAGCGCGCTCTGCTACTCCCTACTTCCAGAAAGGATTCTTCAGTCCGGCAGGCGCGAACACTTTGTCGATTTTGGCTTCCGTGCCGGAGTCGTCCGATATTTTCTCGTCCAACAAGCGAGACGAGGGCGCTTTAATTTCCTCTGCGGCGTAGGGTGGCATCGGGGTGGAAGGACAGTCTGAGTTCATCGGGGAGCCTCCAAGATTGCTAATGGTCTAGATTTATTGAAACACCAGAACAGCACTTTGCGGGCGGCAAAATCTAGATGCCTCGCATCGAAAAATCAGCAAGTGGAACTTTTCCCGTTGTGGCTCATTTCGAGCGCTAAAACAAAACTGCTAGGATCTCAGGTTCACCATTTGGAATTCGTAAACGTAAACGCAAGGACACCATTTTATGAAATATCGCAAGCTGGGCCGAACCGGTTTCGAAGTCAGCGACATCGCGTACGGACTTTGGGGTATGAGTGGCTGGAGCGGATCTGACGAGCAGCAGTCGCTCGACTCCCTGCAACTCTCCGTAAACTCGGGCTGCAACTTCTTCGACACCGCATGGGCCTATGGCGAGGGCAAAAGCGACGGCCTGCTCGGCGAAACCATGGCGCGCAATTCCAGCAAGAGGCTGTATGCCGCATCGAAGATTCCGCCGGCCAACGGACAATGGCCCGCACTCCCGAAGTACAAATACCACGACGTGTTTTCTGCGGACCACGTGATCAAATATGCCGACATGATCCGCAAGAAGCTCCGCGTCGACTCGATCGACCTGTTGCAGTTTCACGTCTGGGACGATAGTTGGACCGACGATCCGGAATTCCACTCGACCGTCGAGAAGTTGAAAAACGGCGGCTGGATTCGCCACTTCGGCCTCAGCCTGAACCGCTGGGAACCGGAGAATGGAATAAAAGCGTTGCACACCGGTTTAGTCGACGTAGTGCAGGTGATCTACAACATTTTCGATCATGCGCCCGAAGACAAGCTTTTTCCTCTCTGCCAGGAACTTAACATCGGAGTGATCGCGCGCGTGCCGCTCGACGAAGGCAGCCTCGGCGGCAAGATGACGCTCGAAACGCGCTTCCCGAAGGGCGACTGGCGCTCCGGATACTTTGGGCCGGAGAATCTGGCGAATACTCTACAGCGTGTCGACGAGCTCAAGAAGATCTTGCCCGCGGGCATGACACTGCCGGAAATGTCATTGCGCTTTATTCTGTCTCACCCCGCAGTCACCACCACGATTGTCGGCATGCGCGATCCGGAACATGTGCGTCAGAACATCGCCGCCAGCGACGCCGGCCCGCTCGACGCCGGCTTGCTCGCCGAATTGAAGAAACACCGCTGGGACCGCAAGCCGCAAAGGTGGTCGGATTAAGCGGAGCCCGAGCGCTGTACCCTGCACCCCCTACGATCTCTGGTAGT
>PMXH01000584.1 GCA_003165855.1 Acidobacteriaceae bacterium
GGCGGCATCAAGTACTCCGGCGACATCACCAAGGCACTCGCCGCCGGCGCAAGCGCGGTCATGATCGGCTCGCTCTTCGCCGGCACCGACGAAAGTCCGGGCGAGCTCATCCTCTATCAAGGCCGCTCCTTCAAGTCTTATCGTGGTATGGGTTCGATCGGCGCCATGGCGCAAGGTTCCAGCGAACGCTACTTCCAAAGCACGGAAGGGGATTCCTCCGCCGCAGTCTCCGCCGCTGACGGCGACTCCAACCGTCTCGGCAAACTTGTTCCCGAAGGCATTGAGGGCCGCGTGCCTTATCGCGGTTCGGTCGCCATGATCGTCCACCAGATGGTTGGCGGATTGCGTTCGGGCATGGGCTACTGCGGCTGCGCCACCATCGCCGACCTGCTGCAGAAAACGCGCTTCGTGCGCATCAGCGGCGCCGGACTCCGCGAGAGCCACGTCCACGATGTCATGATCACCCGCGAGGCTCCTAACTATGGAGTCGAGTAATGCGAGGTTCGTATCAGGGCACGCCTTCAGGCGTGCCATCCCTGACGCGTTTTCATTTTCGCCTTTAGGCGTTGCTCGCCGGCGGTACTCCGCATCTTGAACTCCGACCGGCACAAACTTCTGAAGGCNNGGCCTCGACTGGGACCGCTTCGAGGTTTGGCACTTCTACATTCGCAAGGGAGGCCACGTCGTCGGCTACGGCACCCTCAGCATTCTGCTTTTCCGCGCCTGGCGCGCCACTTTGCCTGCCATGTCCGATGTGAAGTGGACGCTGCGCTGGGCCACCATCGCGATTTTGGGCACCGCACTCGTCGCCAGCCTTGACGAGTGGCACCAGAGCTTCATTCCCTCGCGCACCGGCACGATACGAGATGTTGTTCTCGACACCTGCGCGGGAATCGCGGCTCAGTTCCTTGTTTTCCTGTGGTGGAAGAGTCTTGGGAAGGGTACGGCTTCCAGCCGTGCCGCTAGGGCCTGATCAAGACGGCGGGCCAGCCTTTGAGGAGATTTTGCTTCCGCGGCTCGCGACCTGCAAGAGTCCCGCCGCCACCAGTGCCATCACCGCTGAAAAGTAAAACGGAATTGCCGCTCCGTGGTGCTTCCACAGTTCACCCGTGATCAAGCTCGCGGCCAGCGTGGCGACGCTGGTCACAAAGAAATAAATGCCGAGTGCACGGCCGCGCACCTGCTCGCCAACCGTCTCCACTACCAAAGCCTTCAGCACAGGCTGCGTGAGCGCGTAATAGAACCCATAAACCGCCATCGCAATCCAGATGGCCAGCGTGGAAGGCGCACGCCCGAAAACAAAATACACCGCGGCAAAAATCACATAACCCGCGGAACCCACCAGCCGCCGCGAGACTCGATCGCTCAACCAGCCTGCAGGCCAGGATGCCAGGGTGTATGTAATGTTGAAGACCAGGCCAAGCAGCGGGGCCAGCACTACCCGGATGCCAACATTCTGCGCCCGCAAAACCAAAAACATGTCGCTCGAATTGCCCAATGAAAAGAGCGTCACCGCGATGAGGACGAAGTAGAAGCTGGCGGGTAAAGCAACCCGCTCTGTGGAGGGTGAGGCAGCCCCCCGCTTGGGTTTCTCAGGTGTAGGGACAGCCTCCCTCGGCTGTCCGCCGGGCGCAGCCCGGGTGACTTCCCGAATCCCCAACAGCGCAACCAGCACGCACAACGCCCCCGGAATCGCAGCCGCCCAGAACACGCTGCGAATTCCGAAGCGCGCGATCAGAACCAGCGCCACGAGAGGTCCGGCAATCGCCCCGGCCGAATCCATCGATTGAATTAGCCCGTATGCCGAGCCCAGCCGGTTCTTAGGAACGGACTCGGCCACCATCACGTCGCGCGGCGCTCCCCGCACGCCTTTGGCAAGACGATCGGTGAACCGAATCAGCAGAATTTGCGGCCACGCCGTGACCAGCGCGAGCAGCGGCTTCACCGCATTCGCGACCGCATATCCCGCGACCACAACCGGCTTGCGGCGATGAATATGGTCAGTGAGATATCCGGAGAAAAGCTTGGCGAACGACGCCACACTTTCGGCAATGCCCTCGATCAACCCCAACTGCGCTGGCCCCGCGCCCAGCGACGCCAGAAACGCCGGCAACACCCAGTACGCCATCTCAGTGGCTGTGTCGTTCAGAAACGAAGTAATGCCGAAGGCGTAAATATTCCGCGCAGCGGACGGCTCACGCTCGGCGGGAGAAGCAGACATTACTAGGTTTTACCACGGAGACAAGGGCGCACGGGGAAACTCAAGAAAATCTGGCATCCGGTAATCCCCTCGATGATCAGGGATCACACAACTGAACTGCCCTCAGTCGTTCGGATCGTACTTCGTCACAACCCACTGCCCATCTTTGTTCTCGGTGGTGACAGTAAGGAGTTCCTTGTAAGTATCGGTCTGGCCCGGGCCGTTAAGCCTTTTGCCGCGGTAGTGAAGAATAGTCAACGGCCGCGCGCTTTCCCATTCCGCCAACTCCCAGGAAAGCAGCGGATGCTTTGCCTCCGAGTCGCAGATGAAGTGGGCATACTTCTTGCGGTAGTCGTGCTCCCAGGCAGAGAGCAGATCGTCGCAATGCCCATCGCGCAACTGGCGAAGAAAGAGGTTGGCGCTGTGCTCAATCGTGCGGTCCCGCAGCGGATTCATCCGAATGCTGACGGGCAACCCGCTTAGCGAATCCCGTTCTTCGGACCGCGCCAGCACTGGTCCCTGATTGCTCAGCCACCAGATGTAGCCGAGAAATCCAAACACCAGCAGCGCCGCGGCGCCGACAGCGATCCCGATCTGTGTGCGAGTAAACCCCATCTTCAAGAGTTTATCCGAGTAACCAGATACGGCAAGATTACCAGCGGGAGCCGCGGGAGGACATGTACTGCCGCGTCAAGCTGCAGGACGCCAAGCAAAAGAAAAGGCGCGGTCACGAAAGACCGCGCCTCACAAGACCGACACCTACTACTCCTTCTTATCTTCTTTCTCTTCCTTGATCGGCTCGATGCCGCCATCGTGCTGGGCTTGCGCTTCGGCGTCTTCCATCGCTTTTCGGGCCTCGGCGTTCTTCTTGGCGCGGTTTTCGGCGCGCTTCTCGCGCTTTTCGTCCAGCACCTTTTCGCTACCCAACAGTTCGAGGAACGCCTTATCGGCGCCATCGCCCTTATTCCATCCGGTGCGGATAATACGCGTGTATCCGCCGTTGCGGTCGCCGAAGCGGGGTCCGACGGTGTCGAACAGCTTCACCAGCGCCTCGTCAGTCATGAGGTAAGCGCCAGCCAGACGGCGGGCCGCCAGATCGCCGCGCTTGCCGAGAGTGATCATCTTCTCGACCAGCGGACGCGCCGCCTTGGCCTTGGGAACGGTCGTCTCGACCCGCTCCTCCACGATCACCGACGTGACCAGGTTCCGCAGCAGCGAGCGCCGGTGCGATGTGTTCCGTCCGAGTTTGAATCCTGCTACCTTGTGACGCATGGGTGAAACCTCAGTGGTCAGTGGCCAGTGGTCAGTGGCCAGTATTCAATTTCGTATTTATAAAGTCAGCGGCTAGCGGTTTGTCTTTACTGACCACTGACCACTAGCCACTGACCACTGTGCTTAAAGCTGATCGTCCGGTCCGTAGGCCGAAGCTGGCAGAACCAGATTCGAAGTCGGCCCAGGCACGGCATTGCCGTGCTCGTCGATCTTCATGCCCAGGCTTAAACCCATCGAGGAAAGTATTTCCTTGATCTCGTTCAGCGACTTGCGGCCGAAATTCTTGGTCTTGAGCATTTCCGATTCCGTCTTCTGCACCAGTTCGCCAATTGACTGAATGTTGGCGTTCTTCAG
>PMXH01000257.1 GCA_003165855.1 Acidobacteriaceae bacterium
CGGCGTGATGGTTGGCCTCGGCGAATCCACGGACGAACTGATCGACGTGTTCCGCGATCTCGGCGGCCGCGGCGTGGACATTCTCACCGTGGGCCAGTATCTCCGTCCCTCGCGCGATCACTTGCCGATCGCCAGGTTTTACACGCCCGAGGAATTCCGCGGGTTGCGGACTGAAGCCTTGCGCTTCGGATTCCGCCACGTCGAGTCCGGCCCCATGGTGCGCTCCAGCTATCATGCGCACGAGCAGGCCGAGTCCACATCCGCTCCGCGGGTGGTGACCTAGACCCTGCATGTTGAGCCCGCTCCTGGTGCTGCTGGGTTTCTTCGCCGGTTTGCTCGGGGCGTTGACCGGCATCGGCGGCGGCGTCTTGCTTACGCCCATCCTCGCCCTGCATTTTGGCATTCCCATCCGGCAGGCCATTGGCACCAGTCTGGTGGCCGTGATTACCACCTCGGCGGCGAGTTCTTCGGTACACCTCCAGCGCCACACCACCGACATCCGTCTCGGTATGACGCTCGAACTGGCAACATCGTTTGGCGCGGCCGTCACCGCCTATCTGGTCGGCTACTTCAACCGCAATGCGCTTGAGGGATTATTCGCCGGCTTCCTGCTGTACAGCTCCCTCACCATTTTGCTGCGTCGAGGCAAAGTCAGAGATCAGGAAGAACTTCCCGCCCAGAATAACGGTGAAACTGTGATTCCGCCGTACGAGCCTCAGCGGTATCCACTCGGCCTATGCGCATCTTTAATCGCAGGCGGACTCTCCGGCCTGCTCGGCATCGGGGGTGGTCCCATCAAAGTTCCGGTGATGTTCATCTTCATGAACGTTCCGCTCATGGTGGCCACGGCAACTTCGAATTTCATGATCGGAGTCACGGCCGCGGCCAGCGCCATCGTCTACTATCGCCGCGGAGACATTCTAGTGGAGCTTGCCGCCCCGCTGGCGGTGGGCGTCTTTCTGGGTTCGCTGCTGGGGGCGCGCCTGGCACCGCGCATTCAAACCAAGTACGTCGTCTACCTGCTGGTGGCGATCATGCTCTATCTCGCTGGCCACTTGTTCGTACACCTGCTCACGGGAGGCGCGGCATGAGCCAGCTCCGGGAACCAGGCTTCGATCGCGTGGTTGCGCTCGTCCTGCGCGTGGGCGCGTTCGGATGTTTCTTCATCATGCTGGCGGGATTGATGGTTGGACTCTTCGTCCACGGCCGCATTCCGGGCGACATCGAACGCGCGGGCGTGCTGCTGATGCTGGCAACACCGGTCGTGCGCGTTGCGGTTGCCGCCGTTCTCTTTCTGCGTGAAAAGGATTGGAAATACGGAGCGATCTCGTTTGGAGTGCTCGCCATTCTGCTACTAAGCGCGGTTTTCGGAATCGGAGAGCACTGAGGGGAATTGAGTAATCGGGCAATTTGGTAATTGGGTAATTTGAACAACGAACATTGGAGCCAAGAGTCTTTCAATTACTCAATTACCCGATTACAAAATTACAAAATCCCCTAGAAGACGTGCAGCTTGATGCTGAGATACTTCTTGGGATTCTCCCGGATTGCCTTTATCAAGCCCTGCGTTTCTTCCAGCATCTGATTGGCGTTGTTGTAGAGCGACTCGTCCTTGAGGAACTTTCCCGCCGTCCCCCGGCCCGCCTCAAGATCGCCGGTCAGCGCAGCAAGCTTGGTCATCGTGGTGTCGATCTTCTTCGCCAGTTCCTCGTCCTTCAGCAACCTTCCCGCCGTCCCCTTGCCCTGTTGCAGGTCGTCGCTCACCTTTTTTAAGTTCACGATGGTGTCGTTGGCATTGTTGTAGAGAGACGGATCCTTCAAGAATTTCCCTGCCGTCCCTTTGCCTTCTTGCATATCGTCAATAACGCCATTCATTTTATCGAGAGTGGCGACAAATTTGTTGTAGGCGTCATTGCTGTTGACTAACTGGCCCAGACTGCCTTGTCCCTTGGCGATCTGATCGACGATTCCCTGGAAATCCGCGACCGTCGCCGAAAAGCGATTATACAAAGTTGGATCGTAAATCAACTTGCCCAACGAGCCCTTACCGCTTTCCGCGAAAGCAAGGATGCGGTCGGCACGCTTGAGCAGCGCGTCCATGTTCTGCAGCGTGCTCTGGCTGGAGCGCACCACCTCGTTGAAGTCAGGATGCACCTGCGTGGGAAGCGTGTCGCCATCCTGCGCCAGAGCGCCAATGGCTTGCGAGCTGTCGATATCCAGATAGGTTTCGCCCAGTACGCCGGCGGTATCGAGCGACGTGACCGAATCGCGGCGCAGGTTAAAGCTGTATTTCGTGCTCACCTTCATGATGATTTCGACGGGAGTGAGCTGTTTGTCTTTGTAGTCGACTACACGGTAGTCGACAATCCGAATGGCCGAAACGTTGCCGATATCCACGCCGCTCAGCCGCACCGGAGCGCCCACCCGCAGCCCCTCCGCGTTGTCGAAGAATGATACGAGGGTGATGCGACGCGAGAGGAAGCCGCTGGTCCCGGACATGAGAAACAAAAGCAGAGCCAACACCAGGCTGGCGACAATCACCGTGAGGCCCACACGAAGTTGCGACCACTTGATCTGCTTCTGGCTCGGCAAATGATTCCCTCAGACCGCCTGCTGGGTTCTCTTCGGCAGTGCACGAAACAGCCCCGGACCGCCGCTGTCCCTTCGCAGCATCATAACAAAACCGAGGCAGCCTCTTAAGCCTGTCGCGGGTGAAGGGCTGGCAGCAGCAAGAGAGCGAGCAGGTAAGCCCCCACCCCGCAGGCCAGCGTCACGGTCAAGCCAAATTGAATCGCGATCACCATGGCCAGCACGGAACCCAGCACGCTGGCAGCGGCATTCATCGCCCAGGCCCACTCCACGGCATTGTCCGCGCCTGTCGCCCCGCTGGGGACGTCGAGGACGGGACCCGCAGCCAGCGCGCGCAAGCCCGTCGGAAACGGCATTCCCATCACGAAGCCAAGCGGAGCTAACAGGAGGCCACTTACCACAATTCGGGAGTAGAGTCCCAAACCCACCCACGCCTCCAGCCATCCGGGCAGGAAGAACACGTCCACGAGAAGCGCCAGGATCACCAGCACCAGCGGCATCCAGGCCATTTCGGTACGAGGGAGCCAGCGGCGCGAAAACAGGCTGCCCGCCCCGCTCGACAGCATCAGCAGAAAGATGACCACGGTCAGCGCATAGGTTGGGTGTCCCAGAAAAAGTACGAAGCGCTGGATGAACGCAATCTCCACCAGGATGTAACCCAGACCCACCGCAACGAAATAAAGCAGCGGGAGCGGCGACTGGCGGGCTCCCTGCAGCGCTAGCGGCAGAATCAGAAAACCCAGCACCGCCACCAGCGAGATGACCAGCACCAGAATCAGAACCAGAACTCCCAGGTTCACCTTCCAGTCGATTCCATGCCGCCCCTGCTGACCGAGAATTTGCCCGGCCTTAAGCGTGAAGAAAAAGAACGGCGCGTTGTCGGTGACCGGCGACACGTTGTAGGCATAGCTCTGCGCGAACCGGTAAGGATCGTTGCTCGCAATCAGATCGGCGAATGGATTATGGCCCGGTTGTGAAGGCAGATAGAGCGCAGCGAGTTCTTTGTAGCGCTCGAAATGAGCCTTCACTGCGGACTCTTCTTCCAAGGTGAAGGAGGTCTTCTTGGCCAGCACAACCACGGGAATCCCATCTTCATTGAGCGGCCCTTGCGAAGCTACGATGAAATTGCGCTCCGGATTAGCCACGCCAAGACTATGCAACGCTTGCATCGCTACCGCAAGCACGCGCAGTGCCTCCCGTGGCTGGCGGAACTCCCAGCGCGTAATGGCCACCATGCCATCCGGTTTGAGATGTTGGAAATATTCCCGAAAGGCTTCCTCCGTGTAGAGATTGTTCTCNNCTCCCACTCCGAACCGCGCCAGTGCGCGAGATCGCAATTCATGATGTAAGTCTGTGCGTCGGCGTCGATAACAATGGCTTTGCCCTGACCCTGGCGGTCTACTTCCACGCGCGACAGCGCATTCCAGCGCGCAAACTCAACCCAAGCGGGGTCGCGGAACATGCCCTTGGCATAGACCACGTCAATCAGCTGGCCGGAGTGATTCGCCGCGATTAATAAGACGAATGCCGCCACGAGGCCACCTGCCACTTTGCGCGCGCTGGAAGATGCGGCCCAAACCATGGCGGCCGCCGCCATCGCTACCGCCGCCGCCAAAATCGTGTTCGGTCCGCCCACCCAGTTGAGCAGCGGAACCACCGCCAGGCACGCCAACGCTCCGCCACTTAAGTCCGCTCCGTAAAGCCGCGGCACGCGCCAGGTTTCGCGCGCAAACACCGCCGAGAAAAGCAATCCGGTCAGGAAAAAAGGCACCGACGAGTCAACGTAGAGAATGCTCAGGCGCAGAAAATTCTCTCCCGTCACCGTGAGCGCGACCGGCACGTGCAGCACAACCTCCAGCACCAGCAACACCAACACCGAGTTGACCATGCACAGTCGCGCCGCCAGAGTGCGGGTAGGGAAGCGCGCCAGACGCTTCTTCAGCAGGTAGGCAAACACTCCTCCGGCGCCCAGCCCGAGCAGTGCAATCGAAATCGCGAGAAACGCGAAGTGATAGAACAGCACCACGGAGAACAATCGAGTGAGCGCCAGCTCCAGCAGCAATGCCGCAAAACTGGTAAGCCCCAGACCCACGAGCAGTGTGCGGTCGGGAATTTCTGCTGGTGAAGAAATCGGCGTAGCAGCCTGAAGAGTCGCGGACATGATGAATGGAATGCGCCAGTCTAACAGAGACAGGGATTAGGGATTAGGGGCCAGGGATCGGACGTCAGTGTTGCCAATAACGGCGATACATGCCGGTTATGCCGGCGCTGAGAACTGTCCCCTGACCCCTGCCTCATCACCCTTCCAGAATGACTTGTGCAATCGCCTGCTCGGATGTGTGCGAAAGCGAAAGTGCGGCATTCTTCACGCCGAGCCTGGCGGCAATCTCACCGGCTTTTCCGTGAAAAGCGATCGCCGGACGTCCCCCCGGCAGGCGCACAACTTCGCAATCCCGCCAGCGCACACCGTGACTCCAGCCCGTGCCCAGAGCCTTCATGGCCGCTTCCTTGGCGGCGAAACGCGCGGCGTAGCGCTCCACCCGGTTTGCTTTGGAGTCGCAGTAGCGAATCTCACCCGCCGTATAAATGCGCTGCAGAAAGCGGTCGCCAAATCGTTCAATCGACTGCTTGATGCGCGGAACCTCCGCGATGTCGATGCCTGTGCCGACGATCATCAGTAACCCGGCCTAGTTTCTGTCAAAGTGCAGCTCACTCAACGAATCGACCTCTGCATCCAACTCGCTCTGCGAAGGAGCATTGATTTGAATCGCGAGGATTCTTCGGTCCGGCAGTGGAATCACGACGGCAGCGTTATAACGCGGAAGGGCGTCCGGCTGCCAGGTATCAAGCCGCCACATTGCATACCCCGCCGGAGAGAGTGTTTTCGGACCTGAAATCTTGACTCCCTGAACGTTCGCCCAAAGCTGTCTTATGGCTGCCAGATAGCGATCAGCCATCTCCTCACGCGACGACCCAGCTGGTCGAATCTTCCTGTCGTACAGGAACGCCATTCGCGGAACCCCAGTGCGCTCGGGCGTACTCCACAGAGCCAAGATCATATGTTCGCGCCCGCTGCGATCCTGGATTGGCATTTCACTTTCAACCTTCGGGCTGAACTGCGCCGGGAAAGTGTACGTCAAACCCAAAACGTCGTTACGAAAGACATGCCCATGTACACCCTCTGTCTGACCGGCGCAGAACACCGCACAAGTCGCGATCAGATACGGCATGGCAACAAAAAGTCGGAAAAGCGCGCGCATAGGGCACAAAGCGTATCAGTTCGTCATCGGATATTCTCACTCAGCGATGCGGCTTATGGCATCTATCACCGCGGCGTCCTGCTCCGGAAACACCGTCCGCAAATCCAGCAGCACCCGGCCCTCTTCCACCCGAGCAATGATCGGAGGCTCCGAACCCCGCAGCCGCGTGGCGAGTTCGTCAGCACTCAGGCCTTCGCAACTCAGCGCCACCACACGAGTCGGCAAAACAGAAGNNATCGTGATCCCGACGCACGTAGGCGAGAAGCGTCGCTTCCAGCGCGGCATAGATCAGTTTGTCCACCCGCAGCGCCCGGAACAGCGAATTTGATCGCATGCGCGCGATCAACTCCGAGCCGCCGCTGATCAATCCCGCTTGCGGACCTCCGAGCAATTTGTCGCCGCTATAAGTAACGACGTCAACGCCGCTGTGCAAGCTGTCCAGCACACCCGGCTCGCTGCCGATTCCGATCGAGCGTAGATCAAAGAGCGCGCCGCTGCCCAGGTCTTCCATCAATGGAATGCCGCGCTTGCGCGCCAGCGCAACTAGTTCCGCGGTAGAAGCCTGTTCCGTGAAGCCAGTAATCTCAAAGTTCGAGCGGTGTACGCGCAGCAGCAACCGCGTCCGTTCGGTGATTGCGGCCTCATAGTCGGCGGTCCGCGTGCGGTTCGTCGTGCCTACTTCGCGCAGGATTGCTCCGGATTTAGCCATCACGTCGGGAATTCGGAACGAGCCGCCGATCTCCACC
>PMXH01000131.1 GCA_003165855.1 Acidobacteriaceae bacterium
GTGCTCTATGCCTGGATGCGCGCCAAAGGAACGCCCTCACCCACTCCTCGAGAATGGGCTTCGGCTTCGTTGCTGGCGGTGCTGATCTTTGTGTTGGATTACGGCCTTCTGTTTTGGGCGGAGCAGCGCGTCCCTTCCGGGATTGCGGCGGTCATGATGGCGACCATCCCTGCCTTCATGGCGCTGGCGGAAATTCTCTTCCTGCGCACGCAAAAGCTTACGTTCCGGCTCGGATTCGCGCTTTTGGTGGGGATCGGCGGCGTAGCGGTTCTGGTTAGTCGCGCAGCGGGCTTCGGCGAAGGTCCCATCGACACTGCCGGAGCGGTTGCCCTGGTCGTGGCTGCGATAAGTTGGGCGCTGGCCTCGGTTCTCACTCGCAAGTTGTCCTTGCCCGCATCCAAAGTCATGAGATCCGGAGCGCAGATGCTTGCCGGGGGGATCCTGCTCATCCTGGCTGCGGCTTTACTGGGAGAGCTCCGCGGCTTCCATGCACAAGCAGTCTCATCCAGTGCATGGCTCGCGCTCGCCTACCTGATCGTCGCCGGCTCGATTGTTGGATTCACCGCCTATGTCTGGCTCATTCACCACGAGTCCCCAACCAAGGTTGGCACCTACGCGTATGTGAATCCAGTCGTAGCTGTTCTGCTGGGATATTTTCTAGCCAGGGAACCGCTCGGCATGCGGACAGTCCTGGGAACGCTGTTGGTGCTGGTCAGTGTTGTCGTGATCACGACCACGCCGAAAAAGAAAGTGGAGTCGATTAGGCAAGGCCGGATGAACGCATCCCCTGGGGCGTCGGCGATGGAGCGGTTCTGATACAGCCGTTCCGTCGACTTCTGCTAAGAGGCGTCATCCCGAAACCGGGCGCATTTCAGCCGGGTGAGGGATCTCGCGCCGATCACCGGTCCCCGGCGGCTTGTAGACCTCGCTCCACCGCTCCGCCAAGTCGTCCCAATGCGGGTTCATGGACTCAATGAGGCGTATCTTTTTGCTCCTTCGCCAGCCCTTGATCTCCTTCTCGCGACCTATCGCCGCGTCTGGGTAGAAGAAATGCTCATAGTAAGCCAACCGTGTCAAGTTGTATCGGCTGGTGAAGCCGGGGGCAAGTTTGTTTTTGTGCTCAAATACGCGGCGGCTCAGATCGCCCGTCACGCCCGTATACAGTATGTGAGACCGGGGCCGGTTCGTCATGATGTAAACGTGAAATAGCTTAGGTTTCTGCAATGGCGAACTCGTCCTCTTTCAGAAGGCGTCATCCCGAAACTCGGCGCTCCTCAGCCGAGTGAGGGATCCCGCGTGGAGCTAAAGCGCTCTCCGAACTCTACGACTACGCACCCCTTGAGGTCTGTGACAGATGAACATCTCTCCCGGTGGATAGAGGATGGGCACCGCACGCTAGATCCCTCGCCCCGCTGGTGAAAACGCGGGGCTTCGGGATGACGCCGCGGAGGAGTATGCTGGCTTTCGGTTCGAGACGAGGATGCAAGAATTGCTGCGACGGCGTAGTGATGCGTTGCAGAGTATAGAGTGTTCCAGTAAACTCCTTAGCGAAAAAGCCAGAGTGGGCTCTTGGGTCCGATATTCGGAGCGAAGGAAAGAAGGGATGACGCTGAATTTATTCGCGTGTCTGGTCCTGTTATGCGCTATCCCGGCATCCGCTCAGAACACTCCGAAGAGCATTGCCTTAACGGATAAGTCTACCGTTCCTCCCGAAGAGATATTGAAGCCACTACACAAGGGATGCCCGAACGTCAGCATCACGAATGACCTCACTAAGAGCAACTACACGCTCGAAGCCATCAAGAGTAAGGTCCGCCAAGGTCTTGGGATGGAGGCTCTCGACACCTTCGATCTAACGCTTTTCGACAGCGACGGCAAGGCCCTCCGCAGCGCTTCAAACCCGTCTCTCGCCAACGCCGTGAAGGATCTATGCCAGGCTATAAAGGCGTCTGTGATGGTGGAAGTGGTCGACACGCAAAACCTAACACAATCCCGCGATGCTCGCGGCGATACAAGTGGCGGGGCTGTTGGGACCGTCGTAAATGGTGTTACGGGAAGAAGAACCCACACGGACACCTCGACGATCTACGTCATCGTCAACGGCGAGCATGCTTTGCTGGACTGCTACGAACGTCGCACGGGGTGTCCCACCATCGGCCCTGGCAAGTACTATGGGGAACAAGATGGCGATGGCATTTGGGTAAACTTTCAGATGCCTCTGACCCACAAATGGGTTCGTAACCATTACAAGGTGGCCGGGAGCTGGTAAGAGCCCAAAAACGTCCCGCAAGCGGGATCGAGGAGAGGGCACACCCGCTATGATGCGTGCCCCTTACGGCCGCGTCATCTTCTCCGGTTGCACCAACTGATCAAATTCCTCGCCCGTGAGATAGCCAAGCTTCAGAGTCGCCTCGCGCAAGTTGCTGTGCTCCACATGCGCAGTGTGGGCGATCTGGGCGGCCTTGTCGTATCCCACTTTGGGTGCCAGCGCCGTCACCAGCATCAGCGAGTTCTTCACGTACCACTCCACCTTGGCGCGATCCACCTCGATTCCCTTGATCATGTACTCGACGTATCCGTGGCAGGCGTCGGCGATCAGCGTGACCGAGTGCAGGAAGTTGTAAATGATCACCGGCTTGTACACGTTTAGTTCGAAGTTGCCCTGCGAGCCGGCGAATCCCACCGCAGCCGTCGCCCCGTGAACCTGCACGCAAACCATGGTCATGGCCTCGCACTGCGTCGGATTCACTTTGCCCGGCATGATCGACGACCCCGGCTCGTTTTCAGGAATGGAGAGTTCGCCCAGGCCACAGCGGGGCCCCGAAGCCAGCCAGCGGATGTCGTTGGAAATCTTCATCAGCGAAGCGGCCAGCGTTTCCATCGCGCCCTGCGCGAAGACGATCTCGTCATGCGCCGAAAGCGCAGCGAACTTATTGCCGTGGGAGCGGAAGGGAAGTCCGGTGAGTTCGGCAATCTTCTTCGCGGCCCGTTCCGCAAACTCAGGATGCGTATTCAAACCAGTGCCCACCGCGGTCCCGCCAATCGCAAGATCGTAAAGGCCGTCCAGCACTTGTTCCAGGCGCTTGATGTCTCGTTCCAGCAGCGCAGCCCAGCCGCCGAATTCCTGCCCGAACGTGAGCGGCACGGCATCCTGCAAGTGCGTGCGTCCAATCTTCACCACGTCATGGAATTCCTTGGCCTTAGCCGCGATCGCATCGTGAACATTCCGGATCGCCGGAATCAGCACATTCTTTACCCGATCCGCCGCCGCAATGTGCATCGCCGCCGGAAATGTATCGTTCGACGACTGCGACATATTCACATGGTCATTAGGATGGACCGGCTTCTTCGATCCCATCTCGCCGCCCGCAATCTCAATCGCCCGGTTCGAGATGACCTCATTCACGTTCATGTTGGTCTGCGTGCCGCTGCCTGTCTGCCAAATGCGCAGCGGAAACTGGTCGTTCAGCTTGCCCGCAATCACTTCGTCGGCCGCCTGCACGATCAGCTTGGCTTTGTCGGCCGGCAGCTTGCCCAGGTCCTGGTTGACCAGCGCGCACGCCTTCTTGAGCGTGCCAAAGGCGTGGATCAGCTCCGGCGGCATGGTGTCGCGCCCAATGTTGAAGTGCAGCAGCGAGCGCTGCGTTTGCGCCCCCCAGTAAACGTTGGCCGGGACTTCGATCTGTCCCATGCTGTCGGACTCAATGCGCGTGCGAACGGGCTGGTCTTGGGGTTTTGTCATGTCAAGTGTCCTGATTAGAGCGTGTTGGACGACGGATAGATAACGGTGCATTATAACGCGCAGGGCATTGCCCACTGTGCGCCTGCTGACGCCAACTAGAGAGGTTAGCGGAATCTATTCAATCCCGCGTGCTAGAATCATCGGTCTCTGGCTGCCATTGTTCTCAAGTAGATGCGGCCCTGGTCACGGAATCCATGCCCGACTTTCTCACCGCCGAAGACGTTGAAACTCTGCCCAAGGCCAAGGTTCGTGCGCACCCCGAGATGCGCACCGACGTGGTCGTGATCGGAGCTGGGCCCACTGGTCTGGCCTGCGCGATTGAAGCCCAGAAAGTCGGGCTTCGCGTCATTGTCCTCGACAAGGGCTGCCTGGCGAATTCGCTTTTTCACTATCCCGCGAACATGCTATTTTTCACCACGCCGGAACTCCTGGAAATCGGCGAGATTCCCTTCACCACCGCCAACCAGAAGCCCACTCGCGAAGAAGCTCTCGAGTATTACCGCAAAGTCGCCGAGCACTACCATCTCGACATTCGCCAGTACGAGTGGGTTAAAACGGTCATGGGAGAAGACGGGAAATTTAGCATTACCGCCACCGACCGTGCCGGACGCCCCCACGACTACATTACCCGTAAGGTGATTGTATCCACCGGCTACTACGATCTCGCGAATGAACTGGGCCTTCCCGGCGAAGATCTTCCCAAAGTCTCGCACTACTACGGTGAGCCTCATCCTTATTACGACAGCGATGTGCTGGTGATCGGCGGCAAGAACTCCGCCGCCATCGCGGCTCTTGACCTATGGCGTCACGGTGCTCGCGTGACCCTGGTTCATCGCGAGTCGCAACTGCACCACCACGTCAAGTACTGGATCAAGCCCGATCTCGAGAACCGCATCAAGAACAACGAGATCGTCGCTTACTTCAACAGTGCCGTACAGGAAATTGGTGTGGATCACGTGGTCATTAACACTCCGCGCGGGCCTGTCCGCCTGAAAAACGACTTCGTACTCGCCTTGATTGGCTACCATCCTGATTACGATTTTCTGCGCAGCATGGGCATCGAACTCTCGGCCGAGCAGCATCGTCCGGTGTGCGATCCGGTCTCTCTCGAAAGCAATGTGCCAGGAATCTATGTGGCGGGCGTGATCGTTGCGGGATCGCGCACGAACGAAATCTTCATCGAAAACGGCCGCTTCCACGGCAAACAGATCGCCGACGATCTGAAGCGCAAGCTTCGTCCGCAGTCTTGAGAGTCCTCTGAAGCCCGAAGCCCGATCTTTGTTACCCTAGCCATTCGCATGGAACCCCAACCAGAGCATGCGGCGCCGTCGATCTCGCTTGCGTCGTACCTAAGGCTGGTACGCGGCAACCGCAATTTCCGCCGCCTCTGGCTGGCGCAAATTGTCAGCGAGATTGGGGACTGGTTCTACACACTCTCCATTTACACGCTGCTGCTGCAGTTGACCGGGCATGCCAGTTCGGTCGCGCTGGCCTTGGTTCTGCAGGTTCTGCCGCAAACCCTGGTGGGTCCGACAGCCGGAGTAGTGAACGACCGTCTGCGCCGCAAGCACGTGATGATCGCCGCCGACCTGGTTCGGGTTGTGGTGGTGCTGGCCATGCTGCTGGTGCGCTCGCGCTCCATGGTGTGGGTCGTCTATCCGCTGCTGCTGGCGGAGACCATCATGGCCGCGTTCTTCGAGCCGGCGCGCAGTTCGGTGATCCCCAACATCGCCGCCAAAGGAGAAGTGCTCATCGCCAACACGCTCTCCTCGGCTACGTGGTCGGTGAACCTGTTGATTGGCGCTTCGGTTGGCGGAGTGGTTGCAGCCTTCTTCGGACGAGATGCAGTATTCATCCTGAACGCGCTGTCGTTCCTGGCTTCAGCCGTGCTCCTCGCCGGAATGCGGTTTGCCGAGCCGCACGCCGAAGCCGCGGCTCCGCTGCGTCCGCGAGATCTGGTCGATTTCTCGCCCGTTCTGGAAGGCATCCGCTACATTCGCAATCAGCGCACGCTGCTGCCTACCGTGTTTGCGAAAGCCGGCGAACTCATGATCGGACCGAGTTGGGTGATCTTCACCGTGATGGGAGCGCATGAGTTCGCGGTGCACTGGCGCAATGTCGATGCCGCGCGCGGAGCCATGCTGGGCATGAGCATCCTGCTCGGAGGACGCGGTTTGGGAGCACTCGTCGGTCCGCTGGTCTCGGCGCGCTGGGCGGGCCGCAGCGACCGCAGACTGCAACTTGGCATCCTCTTCGGTTATCTCACCATCGCGGTGGGATACGGAATTCTCGGTTTCAGCCGCACAGTTTGGATGGCCGCAGCCTGCGCGATGCTGGCGCACATGGGAGGCTCGACGGTGTGGGTCTTCTCCACCACGCTGCTGCAGCTTCATGCCGACGATCGTTTCCGCGGACGCGTGTTCTCCGCGGACTTGGGATTCTCCATGCTGACCATCGCGGCTGGCGCTTATCTGTGTGGACGTTTGCTCGATGCAGGCATCACTGCTCGCACGGTCGCGACTTACACGGGATTGGTCATGCTGATTCCGGCGGTGCTATGGGCGTTAGCGATGCGGGTGGGGGAGAGCGGCGCTGCGGAAGCTTCGAATCGATCAGACTGAAGTGGTCGGACAAACGGATTGGGAAGGGCACGACTTCAGAAGCTGCGGAAAAGCCTACGATTCGTATCAGGGCACAACTTCAGTCGTGCCGCTCAGGACCACGAAAGACTCGGGCTTTAGCCCCTGAGGCCTATCCTGCCAGCCGGTCGATCTTGGCGGCCATGATGAAGTCGCTCTCGGTGAGGCCGTCGATCTTGTGCGTCCACATCGTGATCTCCGCTTTGCCCCAGGCCAGCAGAATGTCGGGATGGTGGCCTTGCTTCTCCGCCAGCGCTCCCACGCGATTCACGAACTTCAGCGCCTGCTTGAAATCGGGAAANNGTGCACGGAACGCATTTCCTGTCGGCTAGTTGTTTGGTCATGGGGCGTATTGTACGTCGTCGAGCTGCATAACAGAGGACGCCAAAGTACGGTCGGTGCCTAGCTACCTAGAACGGAATATCCTCATCCGTGATCGGCCCGGAGCCAGCCGCGGCATGCTCCGGCTCCGGCGTGCGCTGGTCGAAGTTATTGCCGCCGCCGGATGACGCCCCGCGTGAACTTTCCTTGAAGTCTCCGCCGCCGCTGCCTTCGCCGCGACCGCCGAGCAGGATCAGGTCGCTGGCTACCACTTCGGTCATGTACTTCTTCTGTCCGCTGGTCTTGTCGTCCCAGGAGCGGGTTTGCAGGCGGCCTTCGATGTAGACTTTGCCGCCTTTCTTCAGATACTCGCCCGCGATTTCGGCCAGCCGCTGCCAGAGGACCACGTTGTGCCACTCGGTGCGGTCCTGCCATTCGCCGGCCTTGTCTTTGAAGCGCTCGTTAGTGGCGATGGTCAGCTTGGCCACGGGCGTGCCCTGCGGCGTGTATTTAATCTCTGGATCCTTCCCAAGATTCCCGATCAGTTGAACCCGGTTCAGACTTTTTCCTGCCATGGGATGCTCCTTTGCAGGGGTTCACTATAGCAGAATTGGCGGAGTGGAAATGGTGAGACCTGTCAGAAATACGAGACAAAGTGTCATTTCGGGGCGGCCCTAAGCTAACGACTAAAGGCTAAAAGCTACTTGAGGTATAATCCTCGCCATGCCTGCCGCACCCGGAGCGACCAGGGCTGTCGGGATGGTTCCCGACGAGCTCAAGTGGGAACCGAAATCGAAGGGCCTGACCACGCCCCGCAAGAAGAAGCCGAAGGAGCTGGCGGTCATCACCGAGTGCTGTACGGGATGCGCCGGGTCGCCGGCGTGTGTGGAGTATTGTCCGGTCGAAGACTGCATGTTCTGGGTGCCCGACGAAGACAGCACGCCCTTCGGACGCATCGCGGTCGATCCCATTCTCTGCATCGGGTGCAAGAAGTGCCTCAGCAAAGGCCCCGACGGCTGCTTCCTGGACGGCTGTCCCTGGGATGCCATTGTCATGGTTGACACGGCAGAGGTGGAAAAAGAAGTGGGAGCGATGGCGATCTAGCTGTCGGCTTCTAGCCGTCAACTCCTAAAGCGCTGTCATCCTGAGCGAAGGTGCGGGATTCGCGAAGCGAATTCGACACCGGAGTCGAAGGATCCCTATCCGGTTAGCGGGTGCCGTCAGCTCCGCAGGGGTTTCCCAGGGAACCTATTTCGTCCTCGCCCGTATTGCTTTTTCCGTCTCCACGGCCTGCTGCCGCACGTCATTCGAAATGTCCGGGAGATCGCGCTCGTAGGGGCGGATAGCGGCAAGGTCCTCTTGCTGTCCGACGAGATAGAGGGCGCGCAGCGCCTCCCACACTTGCTCATTAGCCGGATCGACCACTGCTACTTCCGCTCCAGCCGCGACATTCGCGCCGGTTCCGGCCACGGAACGAATTCGTCCGGGAATCGGCGAACGGATTTCCGCCGTCTGCTCGTGCCCGTATTCCAGCTTGGCAACCAATCCACCCTGATGGACGGGGGTGCCTGGACGGTCGGAATCGACAATGCGGCCGGATTCCGGAGAAGTAATCTGCGCTGCCTGCAGCAGCGCGACGATCTGCGGGCGGCCAGTGGCATCTCCAAAGCGCACCAGCGAAAGCGCGGCATTACCACGCACCATGGGCGACGGATCGCTCAGCATCTTCAGTAGCGCTTCGTGAAAGCCCGCTCCGGTTGTGTCTTGTCCCATCACCCAGGCATCGGTGTTGCGTACTTCTTCCACGGGATCGGCCGCCAGCCGCGCCAAGTCCGGATACCACTGTTTAGCGGTTGCATCGTGGCGCGTGACGCGCTCGCCCACCTGCACCAGCGCCTGCTGAATATGGCGAGGCTTCTTGGTATCGTGCAGGTATTCGGTCAACTGCTGGTCGGAGAGCTTTCGGCCAAACCAGGTGTTCCACCAGAAGAGGAAAGGCATGAGGCAGATCAGCCATGCGGTGACGAAGAATAGGAGCTTCTGGGTGCGGGACATGCCGGGCTTCGAGACTTGCCGAGAAATTTCAGTTTCCATATTGCGATTGCTGTCAGCTAGCGGATGCTCTTGCCAGCGCGGTGCGACGCGAGGATAAACAAAGGCTTGCCGACAATCGATCTATCGTCAACGAGTCCAAACTCTGCAGCGCGGCTGTCAAGGCTGACGTCGCGGTTGTCGCCCATCACAAAACACTTGCCGTCCGAAACGGTAAATGGCCCGAAGTTTGTCATCCAGTCTTGTGCTCGACTGTCCGTATTTTCCACATATGGTTCATCCTGTTCCGTACCATTTACAAAAATTACGTTGTCTTTGCCCTGAATAGAGTCTCCCCCCACTGCAATGATGCGCTTAACGTAGAAGGTACCATCTCTGAGGAAGATGACGGCCTCCCGACGTTCAGGGCGGTGCGAATGATAATAACGCATGTCGGCGACAAGTTCGTCACCCTGTAGGATCGTCTTCTCCATCGAAGTCGACGGCATGCTGAAGGCACGGAATCCCGAAGCGCGCGTTACAGCGCGACCGAGCAAGCTAAGGGTCAGCAACGTTAGGGGCAGGACGATAACTAACCACCACTTTGAAGGTCGGGTGCCCGTTGAATCATTCCGAGCGAGTTGCGCGGTGCAAGCGGCGTAGAAATAGAGAACAATCCAGCCACAAAATAGCAAGACCAAGCCGGGATAGAAGCGCAAAAGCCGCAGCGGCCAGAAGCAAGTGAGGAGAGCGGCAAGCATTAGTAGCAAAACGGTCCCTTTGCGCCGCTGTCCAAGAAAGAGTTGCCCTGCTCCCGGCAGGAGGGCGGAAAACAGGGCGGCAAGTAGGTGACGTTTCGTCTCGCCCGATGATCGGGCCGCCGGGGTCGTGACATCGGTCAGGGACGTGGTCGGGATGGGTGCTGAGTCCAACACAGACTCAGCAATATAGCAGAAATGCGATTGAACTACTCCACCACATCGGCGTCCAACACGCGCTCCTGCTCCAGATAATGCGAAACGGCATACTGGGCCAGAAGTGGCGTCAGGAGCCGGATTTCGGCTCCGATCCATTCGCCTTTGCCATGCGGCGCATCGGGCGCGTGGTTATGCTGCCCGCCGCTGCCAAATTGCGGGCCGAACTCGGCGCTCTGGATCTGATCGAACTGTTGAATCTGGCGCCAAGCTTCATCGCCGACGGTTCCTGAGACGTCAATTTTCAATCGTACGATCGGCATAGATCAAGACCCATTCACCACAGGGCCACAGAGAAAATCTCTGAATTCCTTTGTTCATCTTCTCCGGGGCTCCGTGCCTTTGTGATGAAAACTAGCTATGCGGAAACCACTGGTAAAGCATGAAATNNAATCGTTCTCGCTTTTTCGTTGGCCTTCTCTGTGTCTCAGTGCCTCTGTAGTGAATTCCTAGCTGTGCGGGAACCATCGATACAGCATGAAGTATACGAGCACCCCTGTGACGCTGACGTACATCCACAGCGGCCAAGTCCAGCGCGCGATGGCGCGATGACGATCATAGCGGCCCCGCAACCCCCGGCTCAGTGTGATGATGACCATGGGGACGATCACAATGGCTAGCGTCACATGGGGGATGAGTACGATCAGGTAAATAACATGCCAAAAGTGGTCACCCAGAAAACGGATATCGCCGACGTGATAATGAAAATACAAGTAGCACGCCAGAAAAAGCGTCGAGGAAACAACCGCGGCAATCATGCAGGCGCGGTGCGCGGCGATCTTCCCGCGGGCGATCAGATAGCGGCCGGCCAGCAATAACACCGCGCTGGCTCCGTTCAAACTGGCGATGAGGGCAGGGAAGTAAGCGTATTGCTCAGGGATCATATTTTGTCGATCAAGCGGCGGGCCTCGTGGTGCGGCGGTTTGCCATCAGGAATGCCAGTCCAAACATCACCAGCGAAAACAGAAGCAGTGTAGCCATCGAGGAAGCCAGCGGGAATGGTGTCTCCATTCCTGGATAGAGCAAGGCGCGCAGAGCTTCGACGCCGTAGGTGAGCGGATTCATGTACATCACCACACGAATCCATCCCGAGGCGCGGCTCAAGGGGAACATCGCGCCGGAGAGGAGCCACAGCGGAATCAGAAACAGATTAATGATGCCATGGAAGGCTTGCGTGGAATCCATGGGCCAGGCGATGGCGAAGCCCAGCGCGGTCAGCGCGAACGAAACCAGAAATACCACGATGGCCACCAGCAAGATCTGTAACGGCTCCAGATGTATGCCCGCAAAGGGCGCGAAGATCAGAAAGATCATCCCCTGAATCGCCGAAAGCGTTGTGCCGCCAAGAACTTTTCCCAGGACAATCGCCGATCGCGGCACCGGGGCCACCATCACGGAGAGCAGGAATCCTTCCTTTCGATCCTCAATGAGCGACATCATGGCAAAGATCGAAGTGAACAGCACGATCATGATCAGCGCGCCGGGATAGAAATAGTCCAGGTAATTCTGCTGCCCCTGGCCTCCGCCGGAGCGGAAGGAGGTGCCAAATCCTGAGCCGATCACCACCCAGAAGACCAGCGGCGACGCCAGCACACCGATCACCCGCGACTTCTGCCGGTAAAAGCGCACAATCTCGCGCCACCACAGCGTAAATGCTGGCAGCAACACACCTGCAGAAGCGGGAGTAATCGGTCTGGATAATGCGGCAGTTTGAGTAGCCACGAAGTTCAACTCGCTTTCGTCACGGGAGATTTGGTTGCCGGAGCCGGGGCGGTTTTCTTTCCGGTCGCTTTCTTGCCGAGCATGCCCAGGTCACGCATTTCCCAGTATGCGTTCAGCAGGAAGACGGCAGAGAGCGTGAGCAGGATCAAGCTCATGAACAGGCCATCCACGGTGGTAATCATTCCGTTCATCAGCGTCCACGCCACCCCCAGCAAGGGCAGGACGCCAAGCATAAGAGACAGGATAAGCATCATGGAAAGCACGTTACCTCCTGCTGTGATCTTCTGCACTGGACTGTGCATCGTTTTCTTCGCTCCAGAACTTGTGTCCGGTGCGGCGAATGAAGACGTCTTCAAGCGCCGGCTTGCTCACCGAGAGCGCTTCGATCTCTCCGGGGAAAGCCTCGACGACTTCGGTGACAAAGCGATGCGCGCTCTCACGTTCTATGCGCACCTGGTTTTCAAGTACGGTGGTTTCCACGTGAAACTTTGCTCGGATGCGCTCGGCCAGCAATCCAGCATCATGAGCCGCATCCAGCAGGACCACGTCTCCGCCAATTTCGCTCTTCAGCTCCTCGGGCGTTCCTAAAGCTACCAGGTTGCCCTCATTCATAATGGCAAGGCGGTCGCAGCGCTCCGCTTCTTCCATAAGATGCGTGGTGACAAGCACGGAAACGTGTTCTTCGTCGCGCAGCGTCTGCAAGTATTGCCAAAGATCGCGCCGCGCCCCGGGATCGAGACCAGTGGTGGGTTCATCCAGTAACAGCACTCCCGGATGATGCAACAATCCCTTCGCTAACTCGATGCGCCGCTGCATCCCGCCGGAAAACTTTTCGACCAGCTCCTTGGCACGGTCCGCCAAGCCCACGCGCGATAGGATTTCATAGATCCGCGTTTTCAGCGCGGGGCCGCGCAGACCGTAAAGATGACCCTGATGCCAAAGGTTCTCGTAAGCCGTGAGCTTCAGGTCGACACTCTGTGCCTGAAAGACCACGCCAATCTGCCGCCGCACGCGCGCCGGTTCCTGCGCGGCGTCGTAGCCCATGATGGTCGCGCGACCGGCGGTCGGAAGCATCAACGTGGAAAGAATCCGGAACAGAGTGGTCTTGCCGCTGCCGTTTGGACCCAGCAGGCCGAACAACTCCGCCGGACGCACGTCGAATGAAACCCCGTTCAGGGCTGTTCGGTTCTCATAGCGATGCACTACGTTTTGCACGGAAATGACGGCGGCGGAAGAAGGCGTCACTTCCGGTGCAGCGTCGGCGATTGCGGGAAAGTTCGATACCAAGGGGTTCCTGGATTGCTCTGCTGATTGCTCCGCTACCAGTTTACGACGATACCGTGTCCAACATCATGACTATGAACAAAAGAGGCAAACAGAATAGAAGGGTTGTACGGCGACGCTCACGCGGCCGAAGCACCCCGTTGCGCCTCGGGAAGACGCTCTTCAAATGCCACCGGGACGTGCCGCCACACTTGAATTGAGAGAATCACAGTCGTGGCGAGCAATAGCGCTCCCACGGCCACGTGCGCCACCGTCGCCACGACCATTGGCAGTTCCGGTTGCACCGCGTCTCTGCCCCAGGCCACACGTGTTAAGAACGCCGTGAAACCCAGGCAAAGCTGCGTGATCAAAAGCGACAGCATCAAAATTGCCGGGCGCCGCACCGCTTCCATCTGCGAATACACGGAAAGCGCTCGTACTGCGGTCCAGGCCAGCACGAACGACACGATCACCGCATTCAGCACGTGTGGCCACCAACTCATGCCGTGATGACGGAACATTCCGCCCAGGATGAGCTGCACGTAAAGCACGAAGATAGAGAGCAAGGTCAGAGTGAACAGGCTGGGCCGGCGCGGGTCGAACTCCACATGCGGTTGCTCGTGCACCCACTTTCGTCCGGTGAATAGCGCGATCGCGACGGCGATGCAGAAGAATGTTTGCGCCACCGTGGCGTGCGCCGTGGAAACCGCCGGCGGCTGGAAGAACAAAACTGTAAGTCCGCCCAGAACGGCCTGTGCGATGACGGTGCAGAACGCGCCCACCGCGAGCCAGCGCAACCACCGCCGCCGCTCGACCAATAGAGTCCAGATCGCGATGGCCAGGGTCAGCGATACCAGCGTTCCGGCCACCATGCGGTGACTCCACTCATAGCGGATGCCGCCGACAAAGTGCGGAACCTTCACCAGATAGCCGAACGACGTTGGCCAGTCCGGAACCGAGAGTCCTGCGTCGTTGCTGGTGACCAATGCACCGGCTGTGATCACTACCAACGCCGCACACGCGGTGAACACCGCGAAGGAGTGATGCGCGCGGTTGTAAGTTGTCTGGATGGCTTTCAGAGTCTTTCCCCTTGGGTCAGGCGAGATCACCGGGACAGGACCACCCCCCGGTTTGTAGTGCGCCGGGCTGCGCGGACTGCCGCAGCCCGTCCCGCCAAACTGCTGATTTTATCAGACGACGAGCCTGTGTGACCGCAACAATTGCGGTTGAGCAGCCTATTCGCCCGCAGGCTTAAAGCTCTGATCCACCGTCTTTGTTTCTTTCGCGCCGACCGTTACCTTCTGATCCTGCTCGCCCAGCTTTTCGTGCACGAAAGCAATCGTGTAATCACCCGGGGGCAGCCCCTTGATTTCATATTTTCCGGTTTTGTCGGTGACCGCATAGAACGGGCTCTTCACAACATTGATGTACATCTTCATCCAGGGGTGCTGGTTGCACTTCACCGGAAGCATGATTTCTTCGCGCGCGAAATTCTTCTCGATAGGCGCGGAGGCCGGGGGCTGCGATTCGTTCCACTCGCGATTGTCCTTCGGCGTGGGATGAATGTTATGCGTGGTCTGATCGTCATTCTTGATCTGCACAGTCTGACCGGCCATCACGCCCAGCACGTGGGGATGATACTTGCAGCCGCTCTGGTCGAGGACGACCTCGTCCTTGGGCACGTCGAAGGTGCGGCTGCCCAGGCCATCCTTTACGTAGACGAAGACGTTGGCGAGATCGCCGTCGGTCACCACCACATTCTCGGCTTCGTTCGCGCCTTTGCAGGCGGGATCCTGGCTCATATCGATCTTCGAGGGCTTGGGTGCCGCGCCATCGAATTTGACGGTGCCGTTTACCGTGGCTACAGTGGCGGGATCAATCGGCGTAGCCGCCGGAGCGGTCGCCGCCGTCTGAGACATGTTGTTGTTCGATTGCTCCGTATTCGACTGCTTGTTGCATGCCACTGTCAGCAGCAAAGCGCACAAGGCCAGCGTGCTGACCGAAACCACTCTCCAACTTTTCTTATTCATGATGTCCTTCTTTCTTTTCTTTAGTAGTCGACTTAAAAGAGCTTGTCATCCCGAGCGAAGCGAGGGATCTTGGTTCTTGCCTGTGCCACCGGTGTTGCTGCGGCGAGCAAACACCAAGATCCCTCGCTTCGCTCGGGATGACAAGCGCGCTCGGGGTAACCGAAAGACAGGCCGCACTACCGCGCTCTGGCCAGCACCAGCGTAATATCATCCGGTTGCTCGTTGTCGCCGATCCAGTC
>PMXH01000575.1 GCA_003165855.1 Acidobacteriaceae bacterium
TCGGTGCACAGAAACAGCACCGGGGCGGCAATCTCCTGGGGCGTGCCGGCGCGGCCCAGAGGGATGGTGCGTCGAATTACTTCGCCGCTGCGCGGGTCATCCAGAGCGGGTCGCGACATGTCCGTGTCCACCCAACCGGGGGCAACGCAGTTCACGTAGATTCCGGCTGGNNTGGAAGGCTTCGCCGCGCTGGCCGCTAGTGGAGCTGATGAGCACGATGTGTCCGGCGGTGGAACTGATGCGCGGCTGCGATTTCATTTGAGCAACCGTGTGTTTGACCAGACCGAAAACCGCGTCCAGGTTGATGGAAAGAGTGGAGCGCCACTGATCATCGGTCATGTTCTCGATGGCTACGTCTTCGACGGGCCAGACGCCGTGGTTGGCGACAAGAATGTCGATGCGCCCGAACGGCTTCACCGTCTCGGCGACCAGGGCGCGAGCGGAATCCGCGCTGGTGAGGCTGCTGGCGATGGCGAGACAGTTTGCCTCGCCACATTCTTTGGCTAGAGCCTCGGCTTGTGATCGGGCCTTCTGATAGCTGAACACAACCTTTGCACCTGCCGCGGTGAACAGGCGCACCGTGGCTGCGCCGATGCCGCGCGAACCGCCGGTGATGAGGGCGACTTTGCCGGAGAGAGAAAGAGGGATGGACATGGTTTCTAGTTTCCAGTTTCTGGTTTGCAGTTGCAAGTGGGGCGGATTGCAGAGGGGAGATCAAAGCTCATCTCACGACCCACCCTCCGGGGAGCTGCAATTACTTGCACATTGACAAAGCAACGCTCCCCCGAACATAATCGCCAGCGTTTTGGGGCCCCTTAATCCTCCCCAGTTCTTGCGTAGGTTCGGTCCCCGTTTCTGGAATGAGTTTGCTTCACGCGAAAGACTCACGTTTTCTTACCTTGCTCGCTCGAGGCCGAGCTTGGGACCCGGAGGGAAAACCGCAAGAACTGAAATAGGAAAACGGAAAGGAAGATACACATGAAGGACCGACGCGAACAACGGAATTGGATTTCGAGGATGCTTCTGGGAAGAGCCGGTACCGTACTGGCGCGAGCGATCGTTTTGGTGTCCGCGGTAATCACGGTCCAATTGGCGCAGGCGCAGACCTTCACGACCCTGCACGAGTTCGACGGCACGGACGGCTCCAACCCGTACGCGGGGCTGATTCAGGCCACCGATGGGAACTTATACGGAACAACCTCCGAAGGCGGGGCTAACAACAACAGTTCCTGCACTGGTGACACCGTGGGTTGTGGTACGTTCTTCAAAATCACGCCGAGTGGCACGCTGACGACACTTTACAGCTTTTGCGCGCAAAGCAATTGCACAGACGGTGCCGGACCGACCGCGGGGCTGGTCCAAGCCACCAATGGGAACTTTTACGGGACGGCATTCAGCGGCGGGGCCAACGGAGACGGCACGGTCTTCGAAATCACCCCGGCCGGCGTGCTGACCACGCTGCACAGCTTCGACGGGACAGACGGCGAAAACCCTGAAGGGTCNNGGCACGGTCTTCGAGATCACACCGAAGGGCACTTTGACCACGCTGCATATTTTTTGCCAAGGCGATTGCACCGATGGCGCCGGGCCCAAAGGGGCGCTGGTGCAGGCCGTGAACGGGAACTTCTACGGGACAACGTCGGGTGGAGTGTCCTCTGGCACGGTGTTCGAGATCACCCCGGCTGGAACGCTGACCACACTGCACAGCTTCGAAGGAGCGGACGGCGCCAGCCCCTTCGACGCGCTGATCCAGGCCACCGACGGGAATTTCTACGGGACAACCACTCAGGGNNCCGCCGGAACGCTGACTACGCTGCACAGCTTCGAGAGCACGGACGGGAGCAGTCCCTACGCGGGGTTGATCCAGGCCACCGACGGGAACTTTTATGGGACAACGAATGGCGGCGGGGCCGACGGCGACGGCACAGTCTTCGAAATTACGGCGAGTGGCACGCTGAGCACCGTGCACAGCTTCGACCACACTGACGGCGACGAGCCTTTCGCGGGGTTGGTCCAGGACACGAATGGGACTTTCTACGGGACAACAGAGTTTGCCGGGAACCACAATGGCACAGTCTTCAGCGTGGCTGTGGGNNCAGCCCACCTCCGGCAAGGTGGGAGCAGCCGTCAAGATTTTGGGAACCAATCTGACGGGCGCAACCAGTGTCTCTTTTAACGGTACCGCAGCGACGTTCACGGTTTTGTCGAAGTCCGAAATCACCACCACGGTTCCGGCCGATGCGACTACTGGAAAGGTCGAAGTGACAACCTCCAAAGGCACGCTCAAGAGCAACACGAAATTCCGCGTCACTCCGTGATGACTTGGCGCTTGTTCAGAAACAAGCGGACGCGACAGCCGTCCCTCGGGGGAGGCCTCCTAGAAACTATCCTTCGCCGATGAGGCGCGTTCCGGCTTTAATTCGCGCAGGAGCAGACGCACCAGCATGCCGTCGAAGCGGGTCCCGCTCATCTTGGCCAGTTCGTCGAGGGCCTGGTCTGGAGTGCGAGCGGCAGCGATCGACTGCTCGGTCAGCATGTTGGCGTAGGCATCGGCGAGGCCGATAATGCGGGCCCACAAGGGAATCTGTTCACCTTTCGCGCCGTCGGGGTAGCCCGAGCCGTCGAAACGCTGGTGATGATGCTCGATGGCCTGGCGCATCATGGCGCTGTGGGGCAGGACGGCGGCAATCTCGGCGCCCACGCGGGCGTGCATCCGCACCAGGAAGAATTCATCGTCGTTGAGTGGTCCCGGCTTATTCAGGATGCGCTCGGGGACGAAGATCTTGCCGACGTCGTGGATGCGCGCGGCGTAGACCAGGTCGGTTGTTTCTTCCGGGGGCAAGTGGAGTGCCCGGGCGAGGACATCGGTGTAGCGCGCCACCAGGTCGCCGTGGCCTGAGGTGTGCAGTTCGCGGGATTCGGCGGCCCGGCTGAGGACTTCGATCGATTCCTTGAGCAGCGGGACATTGCAGTCTTCTTCGCCGCCACAAAGCTTCACCAACATCGAAGTCAGTTCTTCGAGATGTTCCGGGCCGTTGTGCTCGCGCTGCAAGAAACCCTCGATATAGGAGGAAATCTGCTGGCGCTGCGGAGCAAACTCCTCGCCCTCGGAATATTCCTCGGCCGCAGACACCATATTGCCGCCCGAACGTTTGGAAACATACATGCCCGCATCGGCGACGCGGATGATGTCTTCGATGGAGAAACCGTGAGTTGGGAAACTGGCCACGCCGAAGCTGCCGGTAATGTGGTGTTCGCTCAGCATGGGGTCGGTGGTAATCCACTGGCGCAAGCGCTCAGCCAGCACCTCGGCCTGCTCCGGCCCGGTTTCCGGCATAAGGATGATGAACTCATCTCCCCCGTAGCGGGCGACTACGTTCGATTGGCGGGACTTCTGTTCCAACAACCGTCCCACCCGAGCGAGCACGAGGTCGCCTTCGAAGTGGCCCATGGTGTCGTTGACTTCCTTGAACTTGTCCAGATCGATCAGCACGACGGAGAAGGGCCGTCCGGAGCGCGAGGCGCGCTTCCACTCGGCGGAGAGGGCCTCCCAGAAGAAGCGGCGGGTCTTGATTCCGGTCAGGCCATCGGTAATGGACTGTTGTTGCAGCTTCTGGAAGACGAAAGCATTGTGCAGGGCCGTGGCCAGAAGGTCGGCGAGGGTGTTGAGAATAAGAACGTCCTGCGGGGAAAACGCTTTGTCGTTGCGGCTTTCGATGTTCAGCGCGCCGAGCAGGGTCTCGCCGTAGTTGATCGGAATGCAGAGGACGGAGCGGGACTCCGCAAGAATCGCGCCCATCTTGCCTTCCACGCCGTTGTGCACCAAGGCCCGCTCGCCGGTGCGCGCCACCCTTCCGAGGATTCCGATGCCCAAGGGAATTCGTTTGCCCATGGCATGCGCGGTGGCGCCCGCTTCCGCCTTAATCTCGATCTCCTTGGTGCCATAATCGAGCAGGCCGATGCCAATGTGATCAAAGCTGAAGTTCTTTTGGATTTCTCCCACAATCTGGCCCAGCATGTCCACAGGATCGTCGCTCGAAATGGCGGTGCGCGAAATATTGTTGAGGAATGCCAATTGCCGGGAACGCCGTTGCTCCTCTGCGAACAACCGGGCGTTCTCCACCGCAACCGATACCTGGCCGGCGGCGGTCATCAGAACATCAAGGTCGCGCTGTTCGAATACGAATTCCCGTTCGGTGCTCATGGCGACCATAATGCCCGCCGGCTTGTTGCCGAGCAGGATGGGCACCGCACACATGCACTTGGCGGGATGCTCGGGCCGGTAGGTGATGCCCAAGCGGGTCCGCGTCTTCTCCAATTCGGACCTTATCAGCAACGGCTGCCCCGTCCGGATCACATATTCGGTGAATGCGTTTTCCAGCTTGCGCGACCGCTTGGGCAGAATACGATCGTCCTCGACTTCCAGCTCAAAGCGGATCTCATCCCCTTCCTGGAAGGCAATGTAGAAGTTGCTGGTGTTGAAAATCTGTCCCAACTCGGTATGGATGGTGCGGAGCACTTCATCCTGATCCAGCCGGGAGCTAATGGCCTGGCCGATCTGGGTGAGTAGTTCATACTCCTGGGTACGGCGATGAGCGTCGTGCGCGATCACGTAGTTTTCGACGGTGAGTCCGAGTTGCAGCGCCAGTCCCACCATAAGACGCGGCCCCGAAGTCCCGAACGCCCTGCGCTGGGCATGAGGAAAGAGAATGACGCCGAATGCGTGTTCGCGGGTTTGCAGGCTGACGGCCGTGAGATTGCGAATCTCCGCGTTCTTGAGTACCTGCTTAAGCTCGGCGAATGTGCCGGCTGACGCTATGGGCAACGGCTCCGCCATGTGGGCCACGTCATGCACGGTGAAGAGCCCGCTGTGCCGGTAGGCGAGGTCGGAGACGTACTCTCCCGCGCCACTGCTGGTTAAGGTTTCCAAGAAATCTGGAGAGAATCCCAGCGCCACCGAAGGCAGCAGGTCGCGCCAGCGCTGCGTGATGTAAATGACGGCGCGCCGCGCGGACAAAGCGCCGGCTAAGCGCTCCAGAGCCGATTGCATACTGGGCAGCAAATCGTCGGCCGAGAGCAACCGCCGCGGGTCGGCGCCCAACGTGGACAGGGCCAGCGTATTCTCCTGCACCGCGTTGCGTTCGTTTTCAAACAGCACCATGACCATCGCGATGCCCAGCAGCATCTGCGGCACGGGGCCGAGCACGTGACCGACGCTGCCGAACATCTCCATCCACGGATTGTTGGACTGAATGGAGGCCAGCAGCACGGCCCACAGCGCTAACGAAAAGGCCAGCAGTTGGAAGGCGACCGAGCCCTTGCGGTGCGCGTGCAAATAGAAAGCTGCTGAACAATACAGCAGCACCGCGCTCAGGAAAATCACGGTAGCCCGCTCGCTCCGAATTCCAGTCAGCAGATAAGTCCGCAGATCGAGCGCGGATGCCGCCACTCCGGCGAAGGCAAGGGCCCCGTCATACCAGCGGAAGCGGAAAGACTCGCGCATCAGGCGGGTCGAGACGAAGATGCACATCGCCATCGCGACCGTGAACAAAGAGCTAAGAAAGAACGCAGGTATTGCGGGGGGACGGAAATAGCGGAACGCATCCAGCGCATAATGGATGGAATAGCATGCCCAGGCAACCTGCCATGCGCGGAAGTAAGCCTGGCGGCTCTGCTGGTAGAGATAAGTAAAAAGCAGGCACAGCAGCAAGGCGACAACGCCTGGAATGATGACGATGCTGGTGGCCATGCTATTCATGAGTCCCGGTGAAGAGTTCCCTGGTAGATCTGGGTCAGCGAAGTTGGGAAGAATCTAATGGCCTAATGCTTTCACAGCCAGGGCTGTGAACACAATAGGATTTAAGTACACTGTCCTGAACCTAAGAATGTCTGGAATCAGTCACTTATCCCAGGGACGGCCTTGTGGTTCGCTTGACGATACTTTTCTCGTCCCCATACCATCGAAGCTTCGCCACTTATGCCTGACGCCATTCATGCCAAAGCATCCGAGACGCGCGTGCGCTTCGCGCCTTCGCCAACCGGTTTTCTGCACGTGGGCAGTGCCCGCACATTCATTTTCAACTGGCTGTATGCCCGACATAGCGGCGGAGCCATGATCCTCCGGCTCGATGACACCGACGTCGAGCGCAACACGCAGGCCTCGGTGGATTCCATTTTCGATGGATTGAAGTGGCTGGGTTTGGGCTGGGATGAGGAGTACAAACAGTCCGAGCGCATCGAATTGCATCGCAAGACCGCGTGGGCGATCTTCGAGAAAGGCCTTGCCTACCGCGACTTCACTCCCGCCCATACCGGCGACAGCGAAAAATCCGGGGCGCAGGGTACCTGGCTGTTCAATCCCGGAGCGCGCGAGCTGTCACGCGCGGAAAGTGACCGCCGCGCCGCCGCGGGCGAGCCGTTTGCGTTGCGTTTTCGCGTGCCGCGTGAGATCGGGCAATTGGTGCGGTTTACCGACGCAGTTTATGGCGAGCAGGTAAAAGCCTCTGCCGACATCGAAGACTTCGCGCTGCTTCGTTCCGACGGCATGCCGACCTATCATCTTGCTTCGTGCGCCGATGATGCCGACCTGCGCATTTCCCACATCATCCGCGGCCAGGACCATCTCACGAACACCTTCAAGCACGTGCTCATTTTTGAGGCTGCGGGGTTCACGCCGCCGCAGTTCGCCCATCTGCCGCTGTTGGTTGCACCCGATGGGACCAAGCTTTCCAAGCGGCGCCA